>JBGSXJ010000114.1:0-4279 GCA_041751535.1 Aquaticitalea sp. | reverse complement strand
AAGTAGGTGCAAAAGGACAATTTTTTAGCCAATTATAAAAGTTTAAATCACTTCATTATAAAACAATCTATATTTATCACTTATATAGATTGTTTTTTCTATTTTTAAAGTTATTCAATAAGACCTCATGCTTAAACAGTATTTACAGTTCAAATTATCACAAAAATTGTCACCACAACAGATTCAGCTGATGAAACTGATTCAGTTGCCTACACAAGCATTTGAGCAACGTTTAAAGCAAGAAATGGAAGAGAATCCGGCACTTGAAGGCGGCAATGAACAAACTGATGAATATGAAGATTCCTATGATGAATTTGATAATAGCGATGACAATTACGACGAAACTGAAACCATCGGGGAAGACATTAATGTCGATGAGTATTTAAGTGATGACGATGTCCCAGATTATCGTACCCAAACCAATAATTACAGTGCTGATGATGAAGATAAGGATATGCCATTTGCTGCTGGCACATCATTTACGCAATATTTAACGGCTCAACTCAATACGTTTCGTTTGACAGATGATGAACGCGATATTGCCGAATTTTTAGTGGGAAGTGTGGACGAAAGTGGTTACATCCGTCGTTCCCTCGCTGATATTGCCGACGATTTGGCCTTTACTCAAAATGTCTATACTGATGCAGATAAAATCGAAAAAGTATTGAACGTTGTCCATCAGCTCGATCCTGCAGGTGTTGGTGCTCGTAACCTTCAAGAATGTTTGAGTATTCAATTGCACCGAAGGGAAAAAAATCCGGATGTGGAATTGGCTATCGAAATTATAGATAAAGCCTTTGATCAGTTCACAAAAAAGCATTACAAAAAACTCATCCAAAAGTTCGACATTACCGAAATGCAACTTAAAGATGCCATTGACGAAATAGAACATTTAAACCCAAAGCCAGGAGGTTCCTATTCTGGGAATAACAGAATCGTGGAGCATATCGTTCCCGATTTTGCCATTAAAATCGTAGATGGCGAATTGGAACTCACCCTAAACGGAAGAAATGCACCAGAGCTGCATGTATCGCGTGAATATACCGATATGATGAAAGGCTACAAAGAAGCCAAGGACAAATCAAAATCGCAGAAAGATGCAGTGCAGTTCATCAAACAGAAACTCGATGCTGCCAAATGGTTTATTGAAGCCATAAAACAACGTCAGCAGACATTGTTCGTCACAATGAGTTCCATTATGCATTACCAAAAGGAATATTTTTTATCTGGGGACGAAACGAAATTAAAACCAATGATCCTTAAAGACATTGCTGACGAGATAGAAATGGATGTTTCCACTGTATCGCGTGTTGCCAACAGTAAATACGTCGATACACCCTATGGTACGAAACTGATCAAGGAATTCTTTTCAGAATCCATGACCAACGACCAAGGCGAGGAAGTTTCTACCAGGGAAATCAAAAAAATATTGCAAAACGTCCTTGAGGAAGAAAATAAACGCAAACCGTTGACCGATGATAAACTGGCTGCCATTTTATTGGAAAAAGGCTATCCGATAGCACGAAGAACGGTCGCAAAATATAGAGAACAATTAGATATTCCCGTGGCACGATTACGTAAGAAGATATGATCGATCGATTGCTTAAAAGTATCTCCTACATCTTTCACCCTATAATAATGCCGTTGCTGGGTGTGTTGTTTTATTTTTCAAAATCACCGCGTTTTATACCAGATCCTATTATAAAAGCGAAATTGTTTTCCATCACTATTCTGACGGTTATACTTCCCATTTTAGTGTATTTCCTTCTTAAAACCATCAGCAGGGTAAATTCGGTGCATTTGGAAAGCACCCGCGAACGGATTGTACCACTTCTCATTCATTGTGCTATAACCTTATTGATTTTATACCGGGTCTTGCCAGCAAACGAAATTGAAGAATTATATTATTTCTTTTTAGGCACCCTTTGCTCCACTTTGGCTTGTTTGATTCTTGCAATTATGAAGTTTAAGGCCAGTATCCACATGATTGCTGCTTCGGGATTTTTTATGTTTGCCGTGGCCTTGAGCATTCATTTTAAAATCAATATCAATGGAACTATTGCGCTGATGTGCGTCATTTTGGGAGCCGTTGCAACATCGAGATTGCATTTAAAGGCACATAGTAATCTCGAACTGATCTTTGGTTTTTTCATCGGAGTCATTCCGCAACTTATTGTGCTTAATTATTGGCTATAAAATATAAAACATCAAACCAATTTTAATGCTAGTCATATCAATGGCTTCACCATCAATTTGAGCAGAATCACCAAAAATAGGGTTAAGCCCATAATAGATATGTGCATTCCAAGTAGAATAGCCGCCACTCAAAGTCAATCCGTACTGAAGTTTATTGATGTCTCCAATGTTGGTATTTGTAATTTTCCCTAGACTACCTTCAAATTTTGATGAATTATAAAACACATAGCCAAATTTAATCCCAGTATGTACACGCCAAAATTTATATTCTGTGGCAGTTGAAGTACGCCACCTAAATTCCAAAGGAAATTCTACCAGATAAGTGCTGAATTTATTTTTGCTAAATGAGACGTTTTCACCATCAATAATCGCATAATTATAATCACCTTCAGCGGCTTCTGTAATGAGCATATTCTGATTATAGGAGTTGGAAGAAAGCCCGATACCTACACCAACTGCGATATCTCGACGCTCGTTAATAGGCATGTCCCTTATAAACCCAAGATGAAAACCACTCGAAAACCCTCGTTGTGACAAACCAGCAGGGTTATTGGACAATAAATTATAGGTCACAGAAACATAGAACTGATCTTCCCGATACTTGTTGTCCACAATAATAAGGGAATCGTTTTGGGTTTGGATGGAATCCCTTTCCTGCTGCCCAAATCCATTGAGAACAGCACAAAAAAAGAATACGGAGAGCAACAGTAATTTCATGTTACAAATATAATTGATAAAACAAAAAAACCCTCTTCACAATAGTGAAAAGGGCTCTTTTTTGATATTATTTAATTTCCTTACCATCTTTATCAATAAAATGGTATTCAAGATAAGTGTAAGCATCTCTGGGTTGTATTTTAACCCACTTTTTGTGTTCCATAAACCATTTGGAACGTACCGATGGAAAGCCTTTTGTTAAAAAGGCCGCTATAAAAGGATGTGTGTTTAAAATCACCTTTTTATAGTCTTTTTTGAAAATCCGTTCGAGGTCTTGGTTGATACGTTCAACCACCTTTATTGGTGCTTCGATATCTTCTCCCACTCCATCTGGATTTTCTTCTGTAGTTTCAATATTTCGCTCCGGTCTTACGCGTTGCCTGGTAATCTGTACCAGTCCGAACTTGCTCGGAGGCAAAATTTTGTGTTTTGCTTTGTCATCGCTCATTTCATCCCGAAGATGATTGAAGAGCTTCTTACGATTTTCTGCATTAGACATGTCAATAAAATCGATGACGATGATACCTCCCATATCGCGCAAGCGCAATTGTCGGGCAATTTCGGTGGCCGAAATCATGTTGACTTCCAAGGCAGTGTCTTCTTGGTTCTTTTCTTTGTTGGATCGGTTTCCACTGTTTACATCAATTACATGCAGGGCTTCGGTGTGTTCTATCACAATGTACGCACCTTTTGCCATAGATACTGTACGCCCGAATGAGGTCTTAATTTGCCTCTCTATACCATATTTTTCAAAAACTGGTACACCGTTTTGATGATGTTTCACGATAGATTCCTTTTTTGGTGCAATCTGGTGCACATAATCTTTTACTTGCTCATAAAGCGTCTCGTCATCCACAATAATATTGGAAAATGAATCATTGAAAATGTCCCTCAAAATAGAGGAAGCTTTATTCATTTCGCCCAACACCTTACTTGGATGATGTGCTTTATTGATTTTTTTACACATTGCTGTCCATCTCGTCAGCAAACTCTGTAAATCATTGTCCAATTCCGCTACTAATTTTCCTTCAGCGACTGTGCGTACGATGACGCCAAACCCTTTTGGAGTGATGCTTTTTACCAATCGCTTTAAGCGATCTTTTTCTTCTTTGGATTCAATTTTTTGTGAAATTGAAATCCGGTCAGAAAATGGCACCAAAACAATGTACCTTCCAGCAATGGACAGCTCCGAACTTAATCTTGGCCCTTTTGTGGAAATGGGTTCTTTTACAATCTGCACTAAAATGGATTGATTGGCTTTTAACGCGTTAGCGATGCTGCCATTTTTATCAATCTCTTTTTCGAACTGAAAGTTTTTTAATAGGAAATCGGTAGGTTTTCCTGTGCTTACACGTTTAATGAATTT
>JBGSXJ010000113.1:0-6681 GCA_041751535.1 Aquaticitalea sp. | reverse complement strand
ATTTGCTCTTGGAGCCGTCATTGCCGCTGAATGGATTCATGGTAAAAAAGGCATATTTACAATGAAAGATGTGTTAAACATTGGTTAAGTTATTCTCTATTTATAATTTGCAGATTATGATTTAGGATATATTTGCTTTTTGCATCAATACCAAGATAATAATAAAATATCGTCTGAAACTAAAAGACTAAACAACAAACAACCTAACAACAATGACATTTACTCAATGGTTTATCTTTTTCATGGTTATTCAGGTCATTCACGGACTTGGTACCTGGAAACTTTATATAAAAGCAGGTCGGCAGGCTTGGGAAGCATTTGTTCCTATTTATAACGCTGTCATTCTAATGAAAATAATCAATAGGCCGTGGTGGTGGACCATTTTGCTATTTGTGCCTATTGTCAATTTGATTATGTTCCCTGTGGTTTGGGTGGAAACGGCCCGAAGCTTTGGTAAAAACTCTACAACCGATACACTTTTGGCGCTATTTACTTTAGGATTTTATAATTACTATCTCAACTATTTTGTAGATGTCACACATGTTAAGGATCGCAGTTTGCATCCTCGTACTGCAGCTGGCGATTGGGTGAGTTCCATTTTATTTGCCATTGTTGCCGCAACCATCGTGCATACGTATTTTATTCAACCGTTTACCATTCCAACATCTTCATTAGAAAAAACCCTTTTGGTAGGGGATTTTCTATTTGTAAGCAAGCTGCATTATGGGCCTAGAATTCCTATGACTACTATTGCTGCACCTATGGTACATGATACAATCCCTGTGGCAAAGGTAAAATCCTATTCAGCGTGGCCAGAACTGCCATACATGAGGTTGCCTGGATTTCAAAACATAAAGCACAATGATATTGTTGTTTTTAACTGGCCTGTGGATACCATGTTAGACATGCGGCATACCGATAAATACTATTACAAACCGATTGATAAAAAGACTAATTACGTTAAACGTTGTGTGGGTCTTCCAGGCGATTCGTTGTCCATAAAAGACGGTTATGTATATATCAATGGTAAACAAAATCAATTGCCAGATAGGGCTCGTGTTCAGTTTTCTTATGATATCGTATTTAAAGGACAGTTCTCTTCCAATGAAGAAGTTTATGGTCTTTTAAACCGGTATGATATCACAGATGGTATTGGTTATGACGAAAAGACAAAAAGCTATTTTTTATTTGCGTCTACAGACGAGGCCATGAACCGATTGAAAAACCATCCTAACGTGGCTAGCGTAACGGTGAGAAAAGATTCTTTAGGACAATCGGCTGCAGGCATTTTCCCAAAAGATCCTGCTTATCCATGGAACAATGATTTCTTCGGACCTTTATACATTCCAAAAGCTGGGGCAACGATAGATTTGAATTTAGAAGTATTGCCATTATACAAACGAGCTATTACAGAATACGAAGGGCATCAGCTATCTGTCAACGGCAATCAAATAAGTATTGATGGTAAAGCTGCCAATACGTTTACCTTCACCAAAGATTACTATTGGATGATGGGAGACAACCGTCACAATTCTCAAGATTCACGATATTGGGGCTTTGTTCCTTTTGACCATGTGGTTGGGAAACCGACTTTTATTTGGATGAGTTGGGACAGTAATGGCAAGCCACGTTGGGAGCGCTTCTTTACCACTGTTGGTGGTAGTGGTAAGCCGGTGTCGTATTTAATCCCTGCTATTATAGTTGGAGTATTATTGTTTGGTTTTAATGCGTGGAGGAAAAAACGGAAAGCAAATAAATAAACGTTGCATTAAGTGATTTCATTTTAATACTGCCAAAGGTCCATGAATGTATTGTTGCATCCTACCTATTTCCCAAACATCGCTGCATTCGTTGCCATTGCAAACGCTGAAAAGATAACCTTTGAAGTTTGTGACAACTACCAAAAGCAAACTTACAGAAACCGCATGTACATTTACGATGCCAACGGGAAATTGCCTTTAACCATTCCTGTGATTTATAGCCAAAAAAACAGGCAATTGTATAAAGATATTTTGATTTCTAAAGATGAAAATTGGCAGGATTTACATTGGAAATCCATACAGTCGGCTTACAGCAGCTCCCCTTTTTTTGAATTCTACGAACATGATCTCCAACCATTGTTTACGACGGAATTTGAATATCTTTTAGACTTTAATTTCAAATGTCTGGAAGTGATTTATGACTGTTTGCAAATCCCATTTGAATATGAAACAACACAGACATTTCAAAAATCAACTGACAATTTGATGGATTACCGCATTTTAGCAGATAATAGAAAAGAAAGAGATCAGGATTTTAAACGCTATGTTCAGGTGTTTGATGATAAGCATGGGTTCATTCCCAATTTGAGCATTCTTGATTTGATCTGTAATGAAGGTCCAAATGCAATGTTATATCTCGAAGCACAACAACTAAAAATATAATGCTACAAACTACCATCCATTACGGAATACATTTCGGCCTGCCTTTGCTGGTGGCTTTAATGTTTTTTAAATCCTATTGGAAAATGGCCTACCTCATAATGATGTGCGGGATTCTCATCGATTTGGACCATTTACTGGCAAATCCAATGTTTGACCCCAACCGATGTAGTATTAATTTTCATCCGCTTCACACCTACTATGCGATGATTGTTTATGTTGCGTTGTTATTCTTCAAGAAAACACGCTTGATTGGTATTGGGCTCGTCATCCATATCATTGCTGATACTGCAGATTGTGCTTTGATGTAAAATTTGTTGTTATCTTAAGAAATAGGTTTCACATGAAGGCTAAATACCCTACCTATAATAATTTAACCCTGCTCATTATTGGATAATGGTCTGACAGTTGCACATCAAAAGTTTTGAAACTGTTGACTTCAAAGCTCTCGTCTACCAAAATGAAATCAATCCTTACGGGGAAAAATCTAAAATTAAAGGTGCGACCAAAGCCATTTCCAGCTTCCACAAAAGCATCCTGCATATCGCCTTTGATTTCTTTATAGACATAGGAATAAGCTGTATTATTAAAATCGCCGCCAATAATAATTTTATAAGGACAGTTTTTTTTATGTTGTAAAAAAAGTTCGGTTTGCGCCTGTTGCATGGCAAATGTTTTACTCACTTTTCGAAATAGGTTTTCTGAAGTTTCGTTCTTTAAGGCATCAAAATTCGCATCAATCTTCATGGATTGCAAATGCAGATTGTATATTCGTATGGTGTCGTTTCCTTTTAAAACATCAATAAAAATGGCATTGTTATAAGTGTCTTTAAATTCAACAGATCCAGAATTGATGATCGGAAATTTCGAATATATAGCCTGACCATTTTTTATTTTCTCACCCGTAATCTCTTCAAATTTATGATAACCGGTAAATTGTATGTCCTTATCTCGCCGATAATCTTGAAAGCACAATATATCTGGTTGATTGTCCATGATGAATTTGACAATTTTCTTATCCACATCTTCATTAGGAATCCATTTAAAAAGATTGAACAACCGCACATTGTAATTCATGATAGAAAGATTCTGCGAATCCTCTATATTCTTTGAAGATGAAAATTTATAAAGTGAGCCTAAATAACTGTATCCAATCAACAAAACTATAAGCGAAAGCAACATTTGCTTCTTTACTTTAAACAACCAGTATATCACCAATAGACCATTCAGAAGGATCAAAAATGGGACGGAAAGGCTTAAAACCGATAGAACAGGAAATTTTTCAGGTTCGATATAACGCAAAAAATAAGACAGCAACAATAAGACAGCAACAATGCTATTAAAGAAGAATACGAATTTATCAAATTTGCTTAACTTCTTCATATGCGTCTAGTCCTTTCCCACTTTAAACAAAAAAGCCTTTTCTTCTTTGGTCAAACTTTCATAACCACTTTTACTGATTTTATCAAGAATCAGGTCGATTTGCTTTTGCTTATTAAACTCCTGAAAGTCCTTTTTATTATGACCCGCTACGGTATTTGATTTGCCTTTATAAACGGTTTTTAAAGGTGATCTTTTTTTGAATTTGAACAAATTCTCAACCCAGTTCATAACACGTTGAAAACCCAATCCAATATCTGTTCCTTTTAGAAGTTGTACAGCATAGACATAACCAACCAAACTGCCACCCAAATGTGCAACGCTTCCGCCTTGATTCGTACTCCAGAGTCCAATAATATCAATAACAACCAATGCAATTCCCAAATATTTTAGTTTCAGATTAAAAAACACCATCCGTACTTCGGTCTGTGGCATATAGGCACACAGGAAAATCAGTAAAGCCCTCACTCCTGCCGAAGCACCTACCAAACCATTGGCCGGGTGCAAAATGCTCGATGGCAAGACATTGTATATCAACAGAAAGGTCAATCCTCCAAATATAATCCCAAGAAAATAGATACTTAAAGCCATTTTTGGTTGAAAAAGATTCAACATGATTCGGGAAACATAGTACAACACCAACAGATTAAACAAAATATGGAAGAAGCCATAATGTGCAAAGCCATAGGTAAAAATGGTCCAAGGTTTAAAAAGAAAATCAAAAAAATCACTTGGCAATTTTAGCCAGTAAAGACTGTCGTTCAAGTCGAATAAGACCGTCATCAAATAGCCCAATACGTAGATTGCAACGTTGATAAGAATGATTAGCTCAAGGACATTGAGACGTTTTAACTTGTATTGTATATCTTGTGAAATGCTCATTTAATTCCAACGGTGCTTATCAAATTCATTTTTCTTCCAAAACCACATCATAATAAAACCGGTAAGCGCACCACCAACGTGCGCTGCAAACGCCGTATTGTTGGGACTGAAAATGGATTGACCTGTGAGTGCCGAAAACAAATCCAAAGCAATGATAGCTGGAATAAAGTATTTTGCTTTAATAGGAATTGGCAAAAAGATCAGCATTAATTTTGATTCTGGAAACAACATACCAAATGCAACCAACAAACCAAAAATGGCGCCCGAAGCACCTACCATTGGCGCATTGAATATATTAAACATTTTTTGAAGTTCGGCGCGTTGCATGGCATTTACACTTTCACTCACTTGATTTGTAGTCAATATTTGATGGATTTCGTTCAATGACATTCCAGATTCCAAAAGGATACCTTCAGATGGTAAATATTTGAAATAATAAAAACTGATCATAATCAAAGCTGCACCCAATCCAGAAAACAGATAAAAAATAATGAATTTTTTAGCGCCAAAGACTTGTTCTACTGCTGTTCCAAACATCCATAGCGCAAACATATTGAACAATATATGCGTTACTCCACCATGCATAAACATGTGCGTGAAGAATTGCCAAGGTTGAAACAAATCGTTTTTTGGAAAATATAATGCGAACCATTGATAGAACAAGTCGCCTTTACCAATGGTCAATGTCCCAATGAACATGAGCACATTAATAATCAAAAGATGTTTAACAGTATCGGTAATTCCTCTCATCATAGATTTTTATCTAATTTACATAAATTTTTTGTCCAATTCATCAACATTCAACGTGATGAACGTGGCTCTGTTGCTTGGTGAAACAGAAGGATCTTTGCAGGCAAACAAGCTGTTTACTAAATGTTCTTGCTCAATGTTGGTCAACGATTGTCCTGTTTTGATTGCCAAGCTTTTTGACATTGATTTGGCCAATAAATCCGAGGCACTAAAATGACTGTCGGGTACTTCCTGTTCCACATCACTGATCAATTGCTCTAAAATGATAGACACTTCACTGTCGGGTACATTCACTGGCACACCAATAATATCAATTTGTTCGGATTCAAAATTAGAGAAAACAAAACCCGTGGCTTCCAAATCTTGTTTTAACTGTTCCAGAATTGTGATTTCCGACGGGGTAAAATGCAACTGAATCGGAAACAACAATTGTTGACTAACAGCTTCCCTAATGGTCATATTTTTCAATAATCCTTCATATAAAATGCGTTGATGTGCTCTGTGTTGGTCAATAAGCAGCATTCCGGATTTGACTGTACTGATGATGTATTTATTGTGAAGTTGATAGGTTTTTTGAAGGTCATCAATGCCTGAATCAGTCTTAAAAATTGATACTGACTTTTCTTCGCTTTCAAATTCAACTTGACTAAAATCGTGTTCAGAGCGTGTACCTTTCGATTCCAATCCTACATACAAACTGTCCCAATTGTTGATGGTTTGCTTTTTAAAAGCGGTCGTTTGCTTATTGGCAATGCGTTGTTCTACAAATGGATTGTAATTCCGATCGACTTCAACGGTTGGATTTAAGGCATTTTTATGTTTATAATCATAAGGCGTATCCAGATTGGTGTCATACTCAAAATCCAGCACTGGAGCAATGTTGAATTGACCCAAACTATGTTTTACGGACGAACGTAAAATAGCGTACAGCGTGTGTTCGTCGTCAAATTTTATTTCGGTCTTTGTGGGATGAATATTAATATCGATGGATTTTGGATCGACCGTCAGATTCAAGAAATACGAAGGTTGGTTGCCATCTCTCAAGAGACCTTCATAAGCCGCATTTATGGCGTGATTGAGATAGGGGCTTTTAATGAATCGATTATTCACAAAAAAGAATTGCTCTGCCTTTGATTTTTTTGAAAATTCGGGCTTGCCGACAAATCCTGAAATCTTCAAAACTTCGGTCGATTCTTCCACAGGAACCAATTTTTCATTGGTTTTGCCTCCAAAAATATTTACAATGCGT
>JBGSXJ010000112.1:0-6828 GCA_041751535.1 Aquaticitalea sp. | reverse complement strand
AAAAAGCAAAAGGATATCGCTACAATCAGGGCTAAAAAAAACATAAACATAACAATTCATTCTCTTTTGGGAATAAATATAGAACTGCATGAAAAAATTGGCATTACACTGGAAAATACTTATCGGAATGGCGCTTGGTATCATTTGGGCTTTGGTATCGAGCACCATGGGTTGGAGTTCATTCACCATTGATTGGATTGATCCTTTTGGTACGATTTTTATCAATCTACTTAAACTTATAGCAGTGCCTTTGGTATTATTTTCTATTATAAGTGGTGTAGCCAATATTGGCGATCCCGCAAGCTTGGGACGCATGGGAGGGAAGACCCTGCTCATTTATTTAGTTACCACCGTGTTGGCTATTTCTTTGGGTTTGGTTTTGGTAAACACCATAAAACCCGGAAAACTTATCGACGAGCAAAGCCGTATCGATAATCGAATCAACTACGAAATCTGGGCTTCATCACAAGGTTATGAAATCAAGGACGGTGTCAATTATTTAAAAGATCCATCTTTTTTTGAACGTGCACAAAAAATTACGGAGTTGACCAAAAGTGATTTAAAGGAAGTTTCTGTTGCAGACAAGATTGAAAACGCAAAAAAGCAAAAGCAAACCACACCGTTGCAACCGTTAATTGATATTGTTCCCGATAATTTTTTCTATTCCTTATCCAACAACGGACTCATGTTGCAGATTATTTTTTTCGCCATATTCTTTGGAGTTTGTCTGCTTTTCATTCCCCACGAAAAGTCGCAACCTGTCATCAATTTGGTTGATAGTATTAATGAGGTATTCCTCAAAATGGTGGATGTAGTCATGCAGGCAGCGCCATTTTTCGTGTTTGCTTTGTTGGCTGGTGTAGTCAGTAAGATGGCTGGAGACGACATCTCAAAAGTCATAGAAATTTTCAAAGGTTTGAGTTGGTATTCTCTGACTGTATTACTTGGGTTGTTACTAATGATTTTCGTAACATATCCATCTATCCTAAAGATTTTTGTGAAAAAAATATCTTATGGAGGGTTCTTTAAAGCTATGAGTCCGGCTCAAACATTGGCTTTTTCAACTTCCAGTAGTGCAGCGACATTGCCTGTGACAATGGAATGTGTAGAAGAAAACCTCGGTGTGGATAAAAAAATAAGCAGTTTCGTGTTGCCAATTGGTGCTACTGTTAATATGGATGGTACCAGCCTTTATCAAGCCATTGCTGTTATCTTTTTGGCGCAGTTGCATATGATTGACCTAACCATTGGCCAGCAAATAACCGTTGTTTTGACTACTACTTTAGCATCGATAGGTTCCGCGGCTGTACCCAGTGCTGGATTGGTGATGTTGATTATTGTTTTGGATTCAGTTGGATTAAATCCGGCGTGGATTGCTATTATTTTTCCTGTAGATCGTATTCTAGATATGTTTCGAACGGTTGTAAACGTAACTGGTGACGCTGCGGTTTGTAGCATCATCGCCGATGGTGAAAATATGTTGCATTACCCTGAAACAAAAGATCCTTCAGAAACATTTGAGTTGGACTCATAATAAAAGCCTCAAAACTATTCCATTCCTCATCATAATTAAATGATGACCTATCGTGTGTTAGACATGCACTTGATAAGAATTTGATTCATTCCCAACTAACGGAAGTTAGGCTCAAATTGGACGGTTTTGTTTTGAGGCTTTTTGAAAAGTTTACAAATTCAGGTATTTAAATTTTGGAAATTTAACTGTATATGAAAACTTAAAAGTTCTTTTGTCGTTGGCATTTAGATTTACTTTCCATTCCATGATACCTTTTTCTGAATTATAGTTGGAGTTTCCGGTTTCCAAGTCTTCAATTTTGATATCCCTGTTTTGGCTTATGGGTATTCTATCATATAAAATCAAATCAATGGCCGACTGTTTTGAATTCTTTACTTCAACCTCATAGGTTTTGACGATCATTTTATTGCTTCCCACATATTGATTCTTTTTAAAATTATTGACCTCCGTCCGTTTCACTATGACATTTGGATCGACACCAAGGGATACCGTTAAGCTGTCTGTCGTGGCTTGTGGATTAATACTGGTTTTTCCAGAATAACTTCCTTCAAAATAAACATTGGCTTCGGCTGGCAGAAGGTTGTATTGTTCCCAATTGCCAATTTTTGCTGTTAGAAATACATTTTCATTTAGAACAGGAGCCGCATAATAAGCATAGGTGGCTGCCAACTCATAGTTTTCGATTTCCACAACGGTAACATCACCATCCGTTGGGATTGTGTATGGATTTTTGATTTCAAATCGCGTATTGTTAATGCCTTGTTCTACAAAATCGCCATTGGATGTCATTTCACGGCTTCTGGTCGTAATGAGTACAACCCCACTTGAACCGCGTGAACCATAAATGGCAGTTGCGTTTGCATCTTTCAATATACTCATGTTTACAATGTTATTTGGATCGATGGCTTTTATTTGGTAATCATCCATCGGAACACCGTCTACTACATATAACGGCTGTTTGCCTGCACGAAAGGAATTGGTTCCTCTTATCCTTATAAATTCAGCCGCATTAGCAGAACCATTGATGGAGAGACCAGCAGCGCTTCCTGGTAAACTGCTTTCAATACTTTCGGAGGTAACTGTTGCTAAAGAAGAGGTAACAGCCTTTTTGGTTCTTGCTCCGTAACCAACTACAATTACTTCATCTAATTGCGATGCATCTTCATCCATGCTCACATTCATAATGCTTGAATGTATTGGCAATGTTTCCGAGTTCATTCCAATAAAAGAATATGTCAACTCGCTACCCGTATTAACTTGCAATTTATATTTACCATCAAAATCAGTCTGTACACCATTGGAAGTTCCTGTTTCTATAACATTTACACCAGGTAGCGGTAAACCTGTTTGATCAACCACAATTCCTGATACGGTTTTTACCAAAGGGTTGTATTTATAGTTATAGCTTTTCGTAGCCCTATTGTTCATGAAGTTACTGTTGGCGCTGATAAAATTCAAATATTTGGGTTGAATGTCTGGTTTTAGGTTGTTGGTGTTGGGATCACTTGTCGATAATGTAAGTTTTATGTTCTCCCAATTGCTTCCTGTAGTTTGATATACATGGGCTTTATAGGCAAGCTGTAAAGGCGCATTGATTTTTTCGGCTCTTAAATCATAGATTGGAAACCAACCAGCATTTTTGACATTATATTTGATAACGAGCTTTAATTGTGTGGCTATCGTGGTATTGAATTTTACTTTGATTTCTCCAGTTTGTTCTTTGTCATTGACGTTCAGTTCTGACAATTGATTTTGAATTTCGGAAATTTTCTTTTGGAGCTCCGATTTCTTCTTATTAGAAGTGTGAATATCATTCTTTATTTTGGTAATCCGTGTCCTGTAATATTCTGCAAACTGTTTTAGCTTTTCTAGATTCACTACTTGAGTGTCGTTACCCAGGTGTCTGTTTGCTTGTATCACGCTTAATTCTTCGTTATACCCAGCAATCAAATCGTCTTCAAACTGCATATTGTCATACATTGTTTTTATGTCATTCTGAAGTAATAGAATGTCATTGGTTTTACTTTGCTTCGCAAGGTAGTTGACACCAAAATTAATGGACAAAACCGACGCATTCTTTAGTCCGGAAATTTGAATGCTACTCTCATCGATGTAAGGTGACAGATGGCTGAAAATAAATTCGTTGGTGCCAATTGGCATTTTGATAGTTGCAGTGCGGGTAATTTGAGCACCACTCAAATAAACAGTAACATCGGTAATTGTGGTGGGCGTGGTGTTGTTGGCAATTGTAAGGCTTGTGATAAGAAAAATAATTAGTAGTGCATGTTTCATGATCTATTGGTTTTAAATTCATCATAAAACTATCAGAAGTCCCTGAATTTTAAAACCTATGTTGAGGGACGTCGTATCTTTTGGAAGGCAACGGTGTATTTCAATTAGTTAACACTTAACATCTTATTTTTCAATCGGTTATTTTTAATGCAATTCATAGTTGATTTTCGCATTTTTGATTGTTTAAACAATTATTCAATAGCTTATATCGATTTTTTAATCACTTTAAGAAATTAAGATCGATATTTACACTATCAAATAATGTGCTATTAATCAATTATTTATTAATAAAGAAGTTTGTTTTTTAAGTTAATTTAGTTTTTAAGTATGTTGTTAAATTTTTAGAAAAGCCCTGTTTCCGAACGAGGGCTTTTTTATGTTCTAAAAATGAAACAATTATAAAAATTTAGACTTTAACTCTGGAGTTGGAATCATACATTCTTCCTTTTTGCCGTACCATTTATAGCGGTTTTTGGCAATATAATCATATACCCAGTTTCTAATGAACGTTGGAACTATCATAAAAACAATCATTAAATTTATGGGAAAGGAGAGTTGACCGGCAATTTTAAGTGCTGCAGTTGATTTATACGTAATGCCATTTTCCTTTGAATAAAGTAGAATGGAATCCGTTTTGGATGTGTCTATATCATATGTTTTAATAATTTGCTCACCAACTTCACTTTGAAGGGCTGCATAACGAAAAACATCCTTATGGTCGTGTTTGATGATGTATTGAATGGAAGCATTGCAAAGATTGCAAACGCCGTCAAAGAGGATCAGTTTTTTATGTTCGGGCAGTTGTTTCATTTTACCGATTCTACAAGTTCTAATTGTTCTATACTTACGTTGGTCGTAAACATGCCATAATTGATTACGGCTTTATTTTTTTCGAGTTTATCGATACTTCCAACGGCTCTACCATCTTGTAAGCGCACACGGTCCCCAACTTTAAAGATAGGTTTGGGTTTTGGTGCTTTTTCTGTTTTTATCTTTGCTGCTTTCTTTTTTTGACGAATGACTTCCACTGTTTTTTCAGCTTCTTGAATGATTTTTTGTTCTTTGACTTTCTGAACTGTCTTTTCTTTGGCTGACACTTTTTTTCGTTTAGAATTTTCAATCTGTACGATCTTGAAAAATTCCGCCATCAATTCTCGCTTCTGCTTATTGTCAAAATATTTTTCGGCAATATCATTGATTTTCTGTCCTAAATAAATAAGTCGCTGATTGCTGTCATACAATTCCTGATAGCTTTCCAATTTCTTTTGAATCTTGACGTTGATTTGCTCTAACTTTTCAGCTTCACTTTGTGTCTTTCGTTCATTCACTTTTAGAGATTGCTCTGTTTTTTCAAGTTTTGAGCGCTCTTTTTGAAGTTTTGCAATGGTGGCATCAAAACGAATCTTGCCACGTTCGATCTTCTTCTTGGCGCGATTGACCAAACTATATGGAATCCCATTTTTTTGCGCAACCTCAAATGTAAACGAGCTTCCGGCTTGTCCCAATGCTAATTTGTACATGGGTTCCAGACTTTTTTCATCAAACATCATATTGGCATTTTCCATAAAAGGCATTTCATTTGCCAGAATTTTTAAGTTGGAATAGTGCGTAGTGATAATGCCATAAGCGCCTCTATGATAAAATTCTTCCAAAAAGGTTTCTGCCAAGGCTCCTCCCAGCTCCGGATCGCTCCCAGTACCAAATTCATCGATCAAAAACAAGGTATTCTTGTTGCACTTCTTAAGAAAATAATTCATTTGTTTTAATCGATAGCTATAGGTACTCAAATGATTTTCTATCGATTGGTTGTCGCCAATATCACTCAATATCCTATCAAACAAACAAACTGAACTGCGCTCATGCACTGGAATCAACAAGCCGCTTTGCAACATGACTTGTAACAATCCTACCGTTTTAAGCGTAATGCTTTTGCCACCAGCATTAGGGCCTGAAATAACGATAATTCTGCTTTCAGGATGCAATTCTATGGATTGTGGAAAGGTCTTTAGTTTCTTTTTTCTATTTGAAATATACAGCAGCGGATGATAAGCCTCCTTTAAATTATATAATTTATCTTCATTTATTTCCGGTAGAATCCCGTTGATGTCATTAGCATATTTGGCTTTCGCAGAAATAACGTCGATTTCTGAAAGGAATTCTTGATATTGCTGTAGCAATGGAGCATACGGTCGCACAAATTCAGTCAATTGCTTAAGAATCCTAGTAACTTCTTCCTGCTCATCAAACTCTAAATTATTCAGTTCGCGCGTGTATCTAAAGGTTGTTTCTGGCTCTATATAAACGATGCTTCCAGTTTTACTACCTCCGAGGATAGAACCTTTTACCTTACGTCGATACATAGCTTTTACGGCCAACACGCGTTTGTTGTCCATTACCGATTCCCGAATGTCGTCTAGATAATCAAGCGAACTATAGGTAGTTAAAGCCGAGGCAAAACTCTGGTTTATTTTTCCCTTAATGGCATTGATATCCTTTCGCAAAACAGACAATTCAAAAGAGGCGTTGTCCTTCACATCTCCGAATCTATCTATGATTCCGTCAATCTTTTCAATTAAAGCTTTGGTAACTTCGATAGTTGATGACAACTCTCGCAGGTTGGGATAGTAGGTTTCAAACTTTTTCAAAAACGATATGATTTCGTTACAGGTTAAAGAAATGGATGCAATTTTTTTAAAGCTGGAAGTTTCTAAAAATGAGTTTTCAATTTTTAAATATTGAATTTCTTTGGTGATGGGTTCAAATCCATGATTCGGGATCCGATTGTCGTTATGCAAAGACGCCAGATATTCATTGGTGTAATTCAGCGACTCGATTATAGCTTCTGTGGATGATAGAGGCAGCATTAAATCGGCTTTTTCGGTCCCTAATGAAGTCACGCAGTATGCCGATACTTGTTGCAATACTTTATGGAATTCTAAATCTTGTAATGTTTTCTCGTGAATGTGAATCATTCTTTTCTTAAGCTACTTTTTAGCTTACAA
>JBGSXJ010000111.1:0-5245 GCA_041751535.1 Aquaticitalea sp. | reverse complement strand
CCATCAAAACTTCCATCCCAATACTGGCTCCGTCCCAAAAAATACCGCCCACCGTTTACACTATCAAAATCGGACGGATCTGATGTATGGGTTCCTATGATGTTGCCATTAAATAAAAGGTGCATCCCATCATTTGAGGAGGTATGCCTAAAATTAACAATGCTTATTTGATTTAAATCTGTCGTTGAGGTAATGGAAGCATGACCAAACCCATTGTTGGGTCCGTTGGTGGTCCCGATGCAGTAAGTGAGTCGCTCATTCTGAAAACGAGCAGTGTATCCGCCATACCCAAAACCTGTAACATCCTCACTGAAGGTGTCCCCTAAAGGATCGGTACTGGTGAAGGTATCCAAAGGAATCATATTTGAGGTAATGGTTGGATCTGGCATGAGTACCAAGAATATGTCATTACTGTTAAAACCTCCCGTTCCTTTCATTTCGTCACGAGTCCTTAAATAGGTCATGTCGCTACCCGAGGTGTTGTTGTCGTTTTCAAACTCTACAGTCGGGTTAAAATTGAAGTTTCTGGTTGCATTATTTCGATAAATGGGCTCTTGTCCAGCGACCACTACTTCGGCATCATGACCCTTGGCATTATCCACCCATTTGCTGACATTGGTGTTATTGGTTCCAAAAGTAGCTCCGTTGAGCTTATCAGCTTTCAACCATAGATCTAAATGATTGGTAATGCCTCCTGGACCTTTGGTTGGTATTTTGTAGGTTGTACCAGTGATTGTAATATTATCAATAAAAATGTTGTCGTTATTATCACTTGCATCACATCTAATCCTGAATTGTGCCGTAGCCGAAGATGGAAATGTGAAATTTGTTTTAAAAATTGTAGCGGTCTTACTATAAAATATTTTAGAGGTTGAAAATTCGAAATCGGCATTTTTACTGTTAATATTTCCGGACACGTATCGAGCGACTGTTTGCCACGATGCCGATGGGTGATGTCTGTATTCAACAAAAAAATGTTCGTTTGGCTCTATACTTTGAGCTGAAAAGAAAAATTTCAGGTCTACCTTGTCATAACTGGCTAAACTAAACATTGGGGAAAACATCGATGAATTGTCGCCCGAGTCATCCCTTAAATTGAAGCTCTGGTTACCTGCATATGACCAATTTGTGTTAGCTAGAAAAGCGTCGCTGCTACCTGCATTGGATGTCCACCCTTGCTGTCCTGTTTCGAAGTCATAAAATCCTAATATGGTTTGTGATTGAAATATGCTTATTGTAAAAAGAAGGGGTAACAGTATAGCATACTTTTTAATATCAAAAGTAAAATTTTTCATAAGCGGTTAGTTTCTAGCTTGGGGCTAAACAATTTGGGCACTAATTAAAGTCAAAATAACATATTTTATCCGTGAAATGCAAATAAATTCGACGAAATACATAATTTATGCCAAAAATGGTATAAACAAATTTGTGTAAACTAAAAAAGCAGCTATAAAGCTGCTATTGTATCATTGGGCTAGGTATTACCATTAAGAATCAATAATTACAGTCTTATTAATGGTAGAATTACTGGTCTCCACTTTGATGATATAAGTGCCTTTAGGGATCTCGCCTACAGGAATTTTTATTTTTGACCCAGAGCTATAATACTCATTTTTTCTCCAAGATAATACGGTCTGACCTAAAATGTTTATAAGATGTACAGTCTCTATATCATGTATGGCTTCAGATTTTATATAAATTTCATTTGACTCTGTCAAATAGCTTACCTGATCTAGTGTATCGATTTTAGTATCTGTTAGAGATAGCGTTGAATTATCAGAGAATGCGATATAGAAACGATCAGGATAAAGCGCTGATTCGAGCATAACATCAAATCCCCCTACATTTATACGTTCATGAGTGTCCAATACCGAATCATAAATAAAAACGTCAATTTCTGTGTCAAAGTTCTCTAAACTATTTAGAGAAATAGTTATCGCACAAGCATCAGTGATGCTGACAGAAAGAGGATAGGATTTTGTGTTGTCATATGCCCCAACACCTTGGATGACATAATGCGCACCTTCTATGATCCAGAACATGTCATTCGGTAACTCATCGGCAGTTAATGCATCATATCCATAATCAAAGCCATCGGTGGCAGCATTATTGGGGGTAAAAGCTAAAAGAAGATGCCTCGTGAAACCTGTTGGGGTTGAAAAGTCCAGCCGGACACGTTGGATTTCGTTAGATGTTTGTGCAATAGATTTTGAATTTGTTGAAAAGATAGAACTGAACACGATTAGTGTGCATAATTGGGTAAACCTATTCATAAGTTGGAGTCGTTAAGTTTATAAATCATTGGGTACGACTAAAATAAGCGATTTGTAAATTATAATCCTCAATCTACACCGAAATTCGTTGAAATGCATATTTATCTAAATATTCCTTTCATTTCGTCGAGTTTTGTTCAATTGAAATAACGATACATCAAACAAAAAAAAGCAGCTCTAGAGCTGCTTTTTAATAATGGAAGTTCTACACTTAATATTTTATAATCGCTTTTTTATTTATGGTGGAATTGAATGTTTCAACTTTTATAATATAGGTCCCTTCAGAAATGTCCTCTAATGGAATTCTTATTTCTGAACTTGTATAATTAAAGTCATTTTTGCTCCATGATTTAATTGTCTGACCAACAATACTGATGAGATGAACTTTTTCAATATCCATTATGGTATTTGACTTGATGATGATTTCATTCAAATCAACAAAATAATTTATTTGAAAAGGTTCGACATCTTCTGGATCTGTCACGGAAAGTGCTACATCGTCAGAAAATATCATGAAGAAACGGTCTTGGTAGAGGCCTGATTCCAATGTGATTTCAAAATCATTTGTATTTATGTGGGTATAGGTATTTAATAATGTATCATAAATGTAAACATCTGCTTCAATATCAAAGTTCTCCATATCTGTTAGCGAAATTTTAATATCACCATTGATAGCCAAATTCATAACAAGTGGGTATTGTTTTAGTGGGTCAAATGCTCCTACACCTTGGATGACATATCCTTGGCCATCAATCATCCATAAAAGGTCACTTGGGAACGCATCATTGTTTAAGGCATCATACCCATAATCCACACCATCAGTGGCCAAATTATTTGGTTCAAAAGCCAACAGCAATGGCCGATTTGCGCCTTCAGGAGATTCAAAATTCAATCGAATGCGCTTCATTGGGGCATCCTCAGTGACAGTAGTTTCATCTGCCATGGAGTTGGCACTTCTGAAAAACAATGAGCCAGTATTGGGCGCACCAGTTACGACTTCTCTCTTAAATGCACGTTGACTATTTTTAAATACAATGTTTCCACCTGTCGGTCCTGCGGCCACAAAGAAGCCTTGCGAAACAGGGATATAACGTTCTGGTCTTCTAGTGCCATTACCACCGACAATAACAATTCCATCCGTCGTTTCAGATGGTGTCGCCGCTTCAAGGCCTCCTGATAAGTTATATGTAGCATATCCACCGAGATAATTAGACAATACGTGTGTATTATTGGTAAGGTAATGTTCCCAGAAATAAAGAGTTCCAGTTATGTTAGGGATATTATCACCAATAAAAGCATTGGCATCCAACGCCGATGGGTAAGGGTTACCCACCAACGCGTCATTCCCAGCACTTACCGTATTTATGATGGTTCCGTTGTTGGGTTTACCAATAAACACATAGTTCTGGTAAGTACCATCAAAAGGTGCAGTGTCAGCACCACTGCCTTTCATTGTAAATCCTAATCCAGTTTTAAATGCCGTCGAATTGCTCACAAAACTCCATTGGGAATAGGTATTCGATTGGTTATTGGCATAGGTGTTTAACCAACGGGTACTCACTTGTGTTGTAGTTGCAGTAGATACTGCGGTATTATTATTAGTCCAGCTAATCGGAAAATTAATTGGGTTTGTTTGTGGAGTAGTACCATTAAAAAGAATACTTCCAATGCTGTATGTGTTTGTGGAAATGTTGTTGCCTGTTACCGTGGCGTTACCAGGAGATACAGGTGATCCCCAATAATTGTAGTTAAAAGGATTACCAGTTCCCTGTTGATCTCGTTCTATATATCCAGTACTGTTGGAATCAAAGATACTCTCACTTAATTGAGCTGCTATGTATTTTTTCTGTACCAACTGCGATTCTCCAACCAAATCAATTTTACCATTAATTTTTAAATAATGGGTTACCCAGAGTCCCGTGCCATCATTAGTTTCATCTTGTGTTCCCGCTCCGGTAATGGACAATTCATTGGTATCCACCAATAATCCCAACAAAGTCAAATCCCTATTGCTTGAAGTGATGTTATGATTTGTGCGAACAATGTTCCAATCAATTCGAGTGGTGCCATCAATACCTAAACTATTAGGTGCATCCCAAACATTAAAATGAGTCCAAGTATTATCTGTTTCCCAATTTTGGCCATTGACCCGTGAGGTATAAGGCAGGGGAGCTGTTTTTTGTTGCGCAGTGGTAATATTTCTTAACTTTCCTTTTATAGCACTTGAAGTTGAGGGTAAATAACCACAAAGCAATTGTGTAGGGTCCATTTGAAAATATGCAGTTAGATTTGACCATAATAATCCATTGATATCCCTTTGAATTATTTCACCCTGCACGTTTCCTGCTACCGTTGGACTTGACATCACTTTTTGGTTCATCATTTGATGTAATTGATCCGCTGAAAGACCAACATTCCAAACCCTAAACTCATCTATCCAACCATTAAAATGTTGTTTGGGTCCATTGGTTGAAGGGTCGTCCATAGCTCCTAATAATGCTTTAAAATTGTTTGATGTAGGACGACTGCCTGAATTTTGCTTTATTAGAACGCCATCCACATACAGTCTATAACTTCCTGCATTGTATGTGACAGCAATATGATACCATCGAGACACATTAATGCTATACGGTGAAGAGTTTATTGTTCCTGACTGGTTGATGTTAAATGATACTATGCCTGCACTGTTGACACTCAAATCATATCCGGAATTATTACCATTATTTATTCTTTTTGAAAAAATGGTTTTAGTTCCTGAAATAGCATTCGGTTTTACCCAAGCTTCAATAGTAAAATCACCGCTAGCAAAATTAAAATTGTTGGTGCTAAAATCCACGTAATCGTTAGTTCCATCAAAATTAATCTGGTTACAATTTGAAGTAGTTACTGTTATGGAACTTTCACAACCGGCAACCGACCAGGTTAAAGTGTAGGTTCCAGCTTCCGCAGTAAAAAGTGCATCAGGATCATTC
>JBGSXJ010000110.1:0-4750 GCA_041751535.1 Aquaticitalea sp. | reverse complement strand
CCAAACTAAAACTCAACGTGAATATGGTTGCAGTGGTTGCATCTGCCGAAAATGCTGTTGATAGCAACAGTTACCGTCCGGGTGATGTCATCAATTCCTATTCTGGAAAAACAATTGAAATCATTGATACCGATGCCGAAGGCCGTTTGGTATTGGCAGATGGTTTAAGTTATATCATTAAACAGTTCAAACCAAAGCAAGTTATCGATTTGGCGACCTTAACAGGAAGTGTTGTGCAAACTTTAGGTTATTCTGCAGCCGGAATGTTTTGCGACAATACAAAAATGGCGAACCAAATGTCTGCCATCGGTTTTGAAGTCAATGAGCGCGTATGGCCATTGCCATTGTTTGATGATTATGAGAGTGATCTGCACAGCGATATTGCCGATTTGCGTAACTTTAGTGGCAAACCTATTGCCGGTGCCATAACAGCAGCTAAATTTTTGGAAGCTTTTACCGAAAACCACAAAAGTTGGATGCATCTGGATATTGCTGGCGTTTCTTTCGGAGATTCCAATTACACCAAGATGAAAGGCGCCAGCGGTTATGGAATCAAATTAATTCTAAATTATATCAAAACCATTGCTAAAACATAGTCGTCTAATCTTTATATTTAGTTGGAAAATTAAATTGATTATCGATTGGCAATTCCAGCAAAAAAGCGATCAAAAAAATAAAGTAACATGTCCAAAAAAGCACTCAATTTTCTCTGCATCACCACCTATCACAAAGGAATGGATTTTCTCAAAAGCTGTAAATCCGAAGGTAACAATGTGTATTTGTTGACCAAGAAAAAGCTCGAAAATGAAGACTGGCCCTGGGAAGCAATTGATGATGTGTTTTATATTGAGGAATGGAATCACAATGATGTCGTAAAAGGGATTGCTTACAAATTCCGCTCGCTTAAGTTTGATCGAATGATTGCTTTGGATGATTTTGATGTTGAAAAAGTAGCGTTACTCCGCGAACATTTCAGGATGCCAGGAATGGGACGAACCACTGCTCATTATTTTAGGGACAAACTCGCCATGCGAATGAAAGCAAAGGAAGAAGGCGTGAATGTTCCAGAATTTACGGCATTATTTCATGATGAAGATATTAATGGATATGCTGATACAGTTGAAGCGCCTTGGCTATTAAAACCACGTATGGAAGCTTCCGCAACTGGGATAAAGAAAATACATAGTAAAGAACAATTATGGCAAATTGTTGACGAATTGGGAGACGAACGCGATAATTATCTGGTCGAAAAATTCGCTCCAGGGGATGTCTATCATGTGGATGGATTAAACATGGATGGGAAAGTTTTATTTTCTCGTGTCAGTAAATATTTGGATACACCACTTGAAGTGGCTCACGGCGGAGGTATTTTCCGATCTGCCACTTGCGAAATCGGATCTAAAATAGAAAAAGGGCTCACCAAAATGAATGCAGAAGTAATGAAAGCATTTGGCATGCAATGTGGCGCCTCACATACAGAGTTTATTCAGTCTAAAGCTACTGGAGAATTGTTCTTTTTGGAAACATCTTCGCGTGTTGGTGGCGCTAATCTCGCTGAAATGGTGGAACTTGCTTCAGGAATTAATCTTTGGGGTGAGTGGGCGCGGATCGAATCCAAAACCTTAAAAAAGGAGAAATACACCTTGCCAAAAGCTCAAAAAAATTATGCGGGAATTGTGGTGTCGTTGAGCCGCTATGAACATCCGGATGTTTCAAGTTTTACGGATGCTGAAATTGTATGGCGCATGAACAAAAAATGGCATATTGGACTCATTGTGGTTTCTGATAGCAGTGAAAGAATTATGGAGTTATTGGATGCATATACGAAGCGAATTGCTGAAGAATTTCATGCGAGTTTGCCAGCGCCTGATAAGTCGTTGTGATGTGAAAGTAAAGAAGTTGGTTTAGCGATTGATCCAATTTTCTAACTGTATTCCTGATATTTTTTTAAACTCTTTTATATTTTCTGTTACCATAATCAAATCATTTGCAATAGCTGTTGCCCCAATTAACAAGTCAAAATCACTTATCATTTCGCCAGATTTCCTCAAACGTGCTTTTTCTTTGGCATAAATTGGAATAGCATTATAAATTGGTAGAATTTTGATATGTTCAGAAAATTCCTCTATCAATATGTGATTTTTAATAGGATTAGAGCTGTTTTCAGCGCCAAAGGTTATTTCGGCCAAAGTGATTTCTGATATGGTACAGTTTTCTAAATTAATTTACGTTAACTTATC
The DNA here is from genome assembly GCA_041751535.1 of Aquaticitalea sp. Taxonomy (GTDB): domain Bacteria; phylum Bacteroidota; class Bacteroidia; order Flavobacteriales; family Flavobacteriaceae; genus JBPOFM01. Next base: position 2,510 of record JBGSXJ010000110.1, on the reverse strand, counting down.
AATTAAGTTAAATTTTCCACGAAAAAAATGTATGCAGATATTCGTGTCCAATAAATAGTTCATTCGAAACTTTCAGGATTTGATTTGATGACTCGTGAAGAAATAATTTCCGAAATAATTAAGTCAGAATCACGCTCGTCATCCCATGCACCAAACATCGAGTTTAAATCAAATTTGCTATTTGGCTTTTTGCCGATGGATTCAGATAATTTTGAAATAAGGATTTTCTTGGATTTAATGTCCAAGTTTTTCAAGTAGCCGAAATATTTTTCCAATATTTTGTTTGACAGTGTTAAGCTTCCCATAGCCTTGTTTTATTGCAAGTTAGTGATTTTTGGGATTGATATTAAATAGTGTCAAAGAATTTATGAATTTTTAAGGATTGAACCCTATCGTATAATTAAGTCGTTATAGGGAAAGTTTATTGCTCTTTATCCACCCAAACCAATATTTCAAATTCAAAAGAATTCGATTTTTCTGGATTTATGTAGATATTTCCCAATCCGCCATTCAATTTTACTTCACCTTGTGTGTCCCAGCTTCCTCTGGTAAACTTGAGTTCTGCCGGGGACTGTAACTTTAGTTTGATGACTCTTTGAACATCAGACGTCCGTTCCATTTTAATGGCTCGCGGATTCCAATTGCCCAAAGCAGCTTGGTTTCCCGTTAGATAAACCTCATCTTCTTTATGAGGCACAGTCAAATTAATCGTCACCTCAAAACTGTCTTTTGAAACATTGGGAGGAAAGGTGTCACTTACATTAAAATATGCTTTTAATCCATACATCAAACTAGGCGCAAAAGTTGACCAATGGCTTTCTTCCGGAAATTCTTTGATTACCGTGTGCAACTGCTCAGAAGATAATGAATCTGTTAAGAAATCATTCACCTTTTGTTTTGCTGGAATCCATTCTTTCCAATAGTTTACACCTTCATCAGCATGGCTCAAATACAGGAAATTTTTATGCGATAGTTTTTGATAATCGAAATACTTAAACTCGTCCACTAATCGTTCTTTGTCGAAAGCGAAATTTGGAGAAATGGCAAAATAAGCATCAAATAAATTAGGGCTTTTGAACAAGGAATACACAATGAATGAGGCACTCAAAGAATGACCAATTGCAATCTTACCTTGTTGAGTTCTATAATTACTATCCATATAAGGCAAGACTTCATTTTGAATATAGCTTAAAAAATTATCGGCATTGCCACTATAGCCATTATAAAAAGTCTTTGGATCTACATGCAATGGCGCGGGTAACATGTCATTATTTCTGCTATAGTCTAAACTTTCGATATAGGTAGACATGATGCCAACAACGATGTATTTTTTGTTTGAAGGCGCCGTAAAACTTAATAAGGAATGAACAAAATCGAAAAATTCTCTGCTATGTGCATCAAAAACATAGATAACTTCGTAGGAAACCAATGTATTTTCATTATAATAGGCTGGCGTGTATATCAACATACTTCGCTGTTGGTTCAGTTGTTTTGAATCCAAAGTTACCTGTGCGATAGTTGGCATTTCTTGACCGTAAAGTGTGTTACAAGCCAGAAAAAGTAATACTAAAATAGTTCTAAAATTCATATTTAGAGAAGCGGTTTTTTACGTGCGACCTTAACTCTCAAAAAAACCAGTACTGCCACCAACCCAAGTCTTGTCCTTGTTATATTTAACACCGACCATTTCCCCTTTGCTCAATCGCATGAGGTTACTGACTATTTGGGTTTTATTGGTCTTGGAGTTATATAGGAGCATCATCCTAATTTCACATTTGGCAGGCACATCCATTGTTTCTATGACAGGAGCATAGGCCACTTTTTCTTGTAATAAATAATTGGATTTATCTTCAATTGCATCGATCATCTCTCGCGTCACATGTATTTGTACTCCAGCTCCAGCGAATGAATACAAAGGTTTTAGCACGTAATTTTCCAAATCGGTCGGAATTGATTCAAGTTGATTGAGATAATAGGATTTTGGTACATAATCGCCTTTGAGCAGAGGCATGGTATATTTACTGATTCTGAAAAACCAGTTCGGGTGACCAATCCACTCAATATCGACCTCGTCTTTAAAATTGAATTCGCTTTTTAGATCTTTACGCTGGTTCAATTCATCAAAAATAATTCGATTGTAAATTTTCTTGATTTTGATGTCGTTCCTGTTTTCATCCTTGTAAAATAAGCTTTTGCCACGCTTAATCAGTTTTGTAATACAAAGTACCTTAATACCCAGCAATTTTTCCGTTGCAAAAAAATCAATGGCAGTCGCTTGCTTTTCGGGTTCTATTTCCAATAAAACAACTTCTTTAGGATCACTGTCGCCTACAATTTCTTGGCTCAATAGTTCAATGTATTCCTCGGTAGTCATACCATTCAAATGTTGGGAAACATGCTCTGGAATGCCGTCATAATGCTTGCGGTACATTCGCCCCAATAATTCCTGAAAGAAATATAACGACGGAAAGCCTTGCAACTCTATTAGTTTTGGGGTCAGATTGCCTTCA
>JBGSXJ010000109.1:0-1642 GCA_041751535.1 Aquaticitalea sp. | reverse complement strand
GTCATACCATTCAAATGTTGGGAAACATGCTCTGGAATGCCGTCATAATGCTTGCGGTACATTCGCCCCAATAATTCCTGAAAGAAATATAACGACGGAAAGCCTTGCAACTCTATTAGTTTTGGGGTCAGATTGCCTTCATCATCAAGACAGACTCCAAAATCGAGCTGAACGAATTTGGAATGCGCGTCTTCATTGGGAACCATTAATTGATCATCAAAAAAAGCACCTTGTGTCAGCTCTTTAAAATTAGGCTGTTCAATAACACGCATGATGTCTTCGCATGCGATTACCAATCGCTCCTTTAATGATTTGGGAATAAATGCAGGCGTTTCACAGATTTTAAAACCAGGTGTATAATCAAATGTTTCAATAATATCCTTTAGAAGATTTTGATATTTTTCTTCTGAAAATTGTGCATTAAAATCTTGACGATATTTTGAAATCATTTGTGGTTCACAAAATTAGTTGGTGGGTGGAATGATGAATGGCTTCGGTTATAAAATGAGGTAAAATGATGCTATAGGTTTTTATGATTTTATCTTCATCCTCCATATGGACCATCATTGTTTTGTATTTGCCTTCCCCGAAATTGGTAATCACTTTTTGCCTGTTTTCTTCCTCTGTAAAATGGGCATACATCCCGACAGGGTCGGCTTCTGGGTGAAATTGTGTGCCAACAAATTCTTCAGAAAACCGAACTGCCATAATTGCACGCTCGTATTCTACATGGGTCCTTATTTTCTCTAAACTCAAAATTTTGGCACCATGTTCTTTAAAAACCTTTAAACGCGGTTGAATCAATTGCCAATTTCTGGAATCAACTGCATAAAAAGGATCATCCAATCCGCGAAGCAATCGATCTTTTATGCCTTCTTTTGTTTTATGTATTGGAAGTATGCCAAACGATGTACTTTTCCGAAGCTTCATTTCGCCCAATTGGAAGTAATCGCAAACAATTTGAAACGAATAGCAAATCAAAAAGACAAATTTCTTTTCTTCGGAAGAATTTCTATTAAAATCCCACAAGTTTTGAATCAATTCAAGATAAGGCGCTCTCCAGCTTCCTTCTTCTAAAGGACTTCCTGGGCCACCACTGGAAATGTAAATATCATAGGACAGATCTGGCATTTCATTTTTTGCCCTAATGTTATAAATTGTATAATCGATATCGGTGTGGAACGATTTTGCAATATCCACGATACATCGTAAACCCTGATTGGGTTCGTCGTTGTTCATGTCCAAAATTGCCATTCGTACTTTAGTCTTCTGCATCTCTAATTTCTAGGTTCCCAAAATAGTTTGGTCGATGATATAGTCGACTACTTTGGTCAAATCTTTCGTTTCGGCAAAGATAGCTAATTGTCGGTCAGCACCTGTACCATTTTTTAACATCGTTTTTATGTGCTCAATTTCCTTACGCGAACCTAATTCATCAACCACATCATCTACAAACATTAACAATTCACCCATTAATTCCCGAGTATCGACCTCGCATTCTTTTCCAAAGTCTATCATTTTTCCGTCAAGGCCATAACGACTTGCGCGCCACTTGTTCTCATTGATAAGTGCGCGGTGATACAACATAAAATTGAGGTTTTGAGTTCTCAATTTATAAAGTTTCGCTACCAATGCTTGAATC
>JBGSXJ010000108.1:0-2085 GCA_041751535.1 Aquaticitalea sp. | reverse complement strand
TTTGATAACAGTGCATTCCATCTGACGTATACAAACAAATAAAAATAAACTGATGAAAAAAATTGGAATTTTATTCGGAAAAGAAAACACGTTCCCTCAAGCTTTTATAGATCGCGTTAACGAGAAAGGTGTCAAAGATATTATGGCAGAAGCCGTTTCCATCGACATGGTGGAACAAGCCAAACCAACAGATTATGCGGTTATTATTGACCGGATTTCGCAAGACGTTCCGTTTTATAGGGCGTATTTAAAAAATGCTGCGATTTCTGGCACTGCTGTTATCAACAATCCTTTTTGGTGGAGCGCAGATGAAAAGTTCTTTAACAATGCCTTGGCAGAAAAAGTAGGTGTTCCGGTTCCAAAGACGTTCATTTTGCCAACGTCACATCGTCCACCAGATACAGATGAAAACTCATTCCGTAATATGAAATTTCCATTTGCATGGGAACAAATGTTTGAGACTATTGGGTTTCCAGCCTATATGAAACCTCATGATGGTGGCGGATGGAAAAGCGTTTACCGGGTAGACAGCCCCGAGGATCTTTGGAAAAAACACGCCGAAACTGAAAATTTGGTCATGATGTTGCAGGAAGAAATCAATTTCACCGAATATTTTAGATGTTATGTCCTCAACACAGACAAAGTTCATATCATGCAATATGAACCTCGCAATCCGCATCATTTGAGATACGTCATTGATGGCCCTCCTGTTAAAAAAGCGCTTTTGGCCTTGGTAAAAAAATACTGTATCAGACTGAATAAAGCTTTGGGTTATGACTTTAATACGGTGGAATTTGCCATAAGGGATGGCATTCCATACGCTATTGATTTTTGCAATCCTGCGCCAGATGCCGACGTCAATTCCGTAGGTCAGGACAATTTTGACTGGATTGTAGAAAATGCCGCAAATATGGCCATAGAAAAAGCAAAAAAATACAAATTGGGACAAATGAACCTTACTTGGGGAACTTTTGTGTCCGATCAAATAACAGGAAAGAAAACAAGCTTCAAATAAAACCAAGCAATATACTATATGGAATTCACTATAGGAATTGAAGAAGAATATCAAGTCATTTGTCCGAAAACGAGAGAATTGATTTCGCATGACCAACAAATTGTCACTGTAGCAGAAAAAGTTCTCAACGAACAGGTAAAAGCCGAAATGCACCAAGCCGTAGTTGAAGTTGGTACTAACATTTGCAATGATATTACAGATGCCAGAAAGGAAATAACCCATCTTCGTAAATCCATTTCGGATATAGCCACCGATTTGGGCTTCCGTATTGGCGCTGCGGGAACACATCCATTTACCAAATGGGAAACACAATTGATTACTCCAAATCCTCGTTACGATGAGATTATCAACGAACTGCAGGACACTGCCCGTTCCAATCTCATTTTTGGATTGCACGTACATGTCGGAATTGCGGATAAAGATATGTGTTTGCACTTGACCAATGCGATGCGATATTTTTTGCCCCATTTATATGCCTTATCAACAAACTCACCATTTTGGGAAGGCCGTAATACTGGCTTCAAATCCTTCCGGTCAAAAGTATTCGACAAATTCCCAAGAACAGGAATTCCAGGTGTGTTCCAAACCGTATCTGAATATCATCACTATATAGATTTATTGGTAAAAACAAAATGCATCGACAATCCGAAGAAAATATGGTGGGATATTCGTATGCATCCCTTCTTCCCAACTTTGGAAGTCCGTATTTGTGACGTTCCGATGACGATTGAAGAAACCTTGAGCATCGCAGCATTGATTCAAGCATTGGTAGCGAAACTTTATAAATTGAGAACTCAAAACCTCAATTTTATGTTGTATCACCGCGCACTTATCAATGAGAACAAATGGCGCGCCAGCCGTTATGGCCTTGACGGAAAAATGATAGACTTTGGAAAGGAATGTGAGGTCGATACTCGGGAATTAATGGGCGAATTGTTAATGTTTGTAGATGATGTGGTTGATGAATTAGGTTCGCGTAAGGAAATTGAGCACATAAAAACGATGTTAAAAAATGGTACAGGTGCTGACCGACAATTAGCTATCTTTGCCGAAACGAAAGATTTGACCAA
>JBGSXJ010000107.1:0-18136 GCA_041751535.1 Aquaticitalea sp. | reverse complement strand
GTAAAGCTCGTCAGACCATTCAATGGAATTGGCAGCAATATCCCATTCCCAACTACCTATATGCGCCAAGTATTGGGCATGCTTCAACTTTTCTTCGCTTTGTTTTAATTGTTGTAAATGATATTCAAGCTCTTCACTCATCGTATTCAATCCCGCAGCAATGGCATCGAGTTCATCGGCTCTATCGCTTATGATAATCTTTTCTGAAAAATCAAACTGGGTGGTTTTTATAAGGGCCTCCATGATATGGGCGATTCTCCTTTCACTTTCCTCAATGAACTTTGTTTTAACGTCGAGCTCTTGACTGGATTGTAGCTGTTTTTGAATGCTATGGGAAAGTTCTTCCGTCATAGCATTGAATGATTGTGCCAAAACACCAATCTCGTCATTTGAAAACACTTGTGCCCTTGCGCTAAAATCTCTTTGAGCAATGCGTTTTGAAGCACTCCTGATTTCTTTAAGTCCTTTTGTAATGCCCCTTACTACAAAATAGGTAAGTATCAGTCCGCTGAACTCTACTGTCAATGCAATGGCAAGCAATATTTTTAAAATAATATTTTCGAGCCACCGCGCACCTTCTCCCAGTGTATAAGAAAAATCATCTTCTAGTTGGGTAAGTTTTTGATTGATAGGCTCTATTTCATTACTGATCTCATACAATCTATCTTGGGAGGGGGAAGGTGACCATTCCTGTCCAGTAGCCGGGTTTATTTCTGCATGTAATTTTTCAGCAATGGGTATCAACCCCGCAATGGTTGCATCCGCTTCTGCCCATATATTGAATGACTCATTGATGTATGAGATCTCCTTAAACCGTCGAAACAATGTGATCATCCCATCAATATCGTCAGGGTGGCTACGGCCTTCAAGGAGTCCCTGTCGGGCAACATCCAAGTCTATATCTCCCTTCTTTAATTCCACTAAGGTCTTGTGGTAGCCCAAAGGCACTTTCATGAAATGGTAAAAGGCCTGTAAATCCTCCTCATTAGCGGTCTGGGAGTATTGTTGCAAATAGTAAACGGCATCTTTTTGCGATTTTGACCATAATCCCTCCGCGCCTACAAATGCCCTGACGGACGATAGTGTATTCATGGCAAAAAATAGGGTGCCGAGTTCTAGAGCAATAAGTACAGCCATAATCCCCACCACAGAATACAACTTCTTTGCGATAGAAACATTCTTGAACCAAGTGTTAAAAGAAAAATTCGCCATTTCTAAAAGTTAGTTATAGATACTGCTTCAACCATTCCTTAGCTTCCGCTTCCTCGTTGAACATTTTTACAGGATAAGGTTGTTTCTTGATGCTAAAAAACAAATTAGCGGCCATCATTCCCACGGCCGACCTGGAAATTATAGCGACTGCTTTTGCAATTTCCGGTATGACCTCGGCAGCATAGTCACGCATTTCCTTATTGGAAGGCGGGGAATCTGTGCTGTCAGAAAGCAAGCAGATCTTTTTCCCTCCCGTTATTTTTCGGAAGAGCTCCATTGACTTTTTGGCTTCTTCCACTGTTTGTGGGGGAATCTTTTTAGCAACAGAGCAAAGAATTCCATGCTCATCAAACCACATGGTTGAGGTGGGGAAATCGATGAGGTCTACGTTTTTGGGTGGTACCATAAATGTATTTAAGATTAGGATTGATAAAATTAATTTTTTTTTCTTAATAGAAAGCCATTAACGTTAGATTTTGTACAACCAATAAACCATCTGCAATGCGCCTGTCCTAAATTGGAATTAAAAAAGAGTAAGGATGCACGAGCTTTTGGTGTTGACTTCTTAATCAGTTTTGGGGAGTCAAGATATTTGAGAAAAATAATTTGATTCTGCTCGCTAAGGTGTTAGTGGTTTTTGATGGATGTTTTCAGGATCAAAAGTTAATGGGCAGGTAGATAAATGTCAAAAGCGGCACCTTCGTTGTGCCTCCCATCTGCCCGTATAACGCCATCATGATGTTCTATGATTCTTTTAACGATAGCGAGTCCCAAGCCGGTTCCTGTATAGTCCTCGCTACCATGAAGGCGTTGAAAAACTTTAAATATCCGTTCGTTGTACTGGGGTTCAAACCCAATGCCATTATCTGAAACCCGTATATGTATGTAGTCCTGTTGAGCAGAAAGTTCAGGGATACCGGTTGTGCTTCCTTTTACTTCTTCACACGTAATTTCTATAACCAAAGGTTGGTCTTTTTTGGCAAACTTTATGGAGTTACTCACCAAATTAAGAATAACTTGAGGGAACTGTATGGGTATAATTTTAATATCACAGATGTTATGTAGTTTAAAGGTGACATCCTTTTGTTTCAGTTCTTCACTCAAGGTTTCTTTTACATCCTCAATAATAAGGTTAAGGTCAACATGTTCGAAGGTTGTTTCTTTAACATTGGTCCTGGAATAAGCGGTTAAATCTTGTATTAAGTTTTGCATTGTATGTGCCGCCTGCTGCATCCGCTCCAAATAATTCAATGCATTTTTTGACAATGTATCTGCTTCAGTTTCTAAAATGCGGGTCGAAAACATCTGGATTTTTCGAAGCGGTGCCTGCAAATCATGGCTGGAGATATAACTGAATGAAATCAGTTCTGCATTGGTTTGTTCAAGCTTCAAATTTTTTTCATGGAGCTCTAGGGTGCGTTCCTTTACTTTTGCTTCCAATGTTTCGCTAAAGTTTTTTTGATCGGTACTATCGGTAGGGGTACCTAGTGCTTCACTTACATTTAATTTTTTCGCCATTAATTATAGTTTCCTGTGGTGTCTAAAAAATTAAAATTAATCTTTTTCCATTAATTTAAAGCGTATAGAAAAAACATTTGTGGATTGCGCTGAAGTATCGCGTCTGTTTTTCAAGTTATAAATAGTACCACAAGCATAACTCAAACCCCCCTAGGCGCGCCATCTTTATAGCATAGAACCGTAGGCATAAACCAATGCCCCTTTAGGGGCCTTATAGGCGCAATAAAAAGTTGTCTCTGTTGAGTCCGTTGGTATGGTATTGCCAATTGATGGTTACGACGTCAGATAAGACTTTTATTAAGGTCTTAAAGTCGTTAGGCTTTTTAATGTAAATATTGGCTCCGTTGACGAAGGTATTCTCGATGTCTTCTTCGGAGGAAGAGGTGGAATAGATGGCAATGGCCATGTTCTTGAATTTATCAAGTTTCTTGATTTCCTTCAGACATTCCAATCCTGATTTTTTGGGCATGTTCAAATCCAAAAACAAGATATTTGGGATTAAAACATCCGTTTGTATCAACCAATGCATTAGGTCTACACCATCTTTATAAGTTTCGACTTTGGTCTTTATTTTTAGTTCATCAAAAGCCTCGGTAAAGAACAAACGATCATCTTCATCGTCATCAGCTAGAACCACATGGGTAAAATTTTCTTGCATATGCTATTATTGGGGATTATTTGCCAATGCTCTACGTTTGGCTATGATGCGTTGAAATGCGGTGGGTGTAATTCCGGTGGTGTTTTTGAATTGCGTGCTTAAATGGGCTACACTCGAATAGTTCAACTTAAATGCAATTTCCGTCAAGGACAGTTCGGTCTTGGCGATGAGTGATTTGGTATATTCTATTTTTTGAAGGATTATAAAATTCTCAATGGAGGTATAGGTAACTTCCGAAAAAAGGTTGGATAAATATCCATAGCTATGGCCAAGCTTTTCAGCTAAATACACTGAACTTTTGACATTGATGTTTTGATCCTCATTAAATACCATATCAATGATAGCATCCTTTAGTTTCTGTACCAAAATCACTTTTTGGTTTTCTATGATTTCTATGCCATAGCTATTTAAAGTCGCATCAAATGCTTTTAAAGTATCTGATGCAACAGTTTGCAAAAGTTCGATTTCGCCAAAACCGAGCATCTTGTACTTAAAATTAAATTCAGACAAGGTGTCTTCAATAACTTTCGTACAGGCCTTGGTAAAATCACATTTTACAAAAATCCTCATAGGGTATTTAATAAGCTATTAATTCGATTGTGGTTGGTTGGTGGTTGATTTGCAATATATCATCAGCACTTCAGAGTCATTATGATCAAACAGGGCTATTACCATATATCGGGACTGCAAAACAATAACAAATTAAGGAAATTTTGTGACGTAAAATAAATTATTTTTAACTCAATTGACATTAAAACCAAATATGTAAATTCAAAAATGATCAGTAACTCATTTTATAAAATACCTTCACTAATGACCAGATTTCCATTACTTGGTGCTGCCAGATGGCCTCCTGCCATAATCATAATAGTGGAAACATCATGTTTTACTGCAGGGCCGGAATATAGATATCAAAAGTAGCACCTTGGTTGGGCTGTCCATTCGCAATGATAACACCCTCATGATTGTCGATGATTCGCTTTACAATGGCAAGTCCAATCCCTGTTCCTGTGTATTCGTCTTTGATATGGAGACGCTGGAACACTTCAAAGATCTTTTCATTGTAGTCGGGTTCAAAACCAATTCCGTTGCTCCATTGGCATCAAAAAACACCTTCCCCCTGACATCCATCCAACGGATGACATTGTCCTAGCCTAGAATTCTGGACTGATAATGTAAGGAGCCAACTTGCCAAGTTTTTTTCATAAAAAAAGGTGTCCTGTTAGGTGTCCCATCGTAAAATTCTGGGTATCCCTATTTAGAAGCGCAAAATAATAGTACATTTAAGAAGAATAAATATCTACATATGAAAAAACTATGTGTATTCTCTTTCTCTCTTATGCTTTTGATAAGTTGCCGAAATAGCCCTTCTGAAGAACATACTATTTCTGAAAAGGATAGTATTTCGGAAACCGAAAAGGTTAATGATGTCTCACAGGAAATTGAAGCCAAACCCATTTTAGTCCTAACTTCCATTGCTTTGCAACTTGTAGACAGTGCAACTGGATCTAGCAAGGAATTATCTTTTGGTATGCCTGAAGGACAAATGGTAGAATTGCTCACGGGTATTTTAGGAAAAGCACCCAATAGCATTCAAATCAACGCAGAATGTGGCGCCGGACCTCTAAAAATGACCGCATGGAATAATGGACTGACTGTCGTTTTTCAGGATGTAAAACAAAAAGGGGAATGGCTTTTTAGCGGTTGGTTTGTCAATCCTCCTTCCGATACGTCACAAAAAATCACGACGATGGCAGGTATTGGTATTGGTTCTACTCGCGAAGCCATGGAAGAGGCTTATGTACTGAAGGTGTTTGAATCTACCTTGGGACAGGAATTTTCCACATCTTCTGGATTGTACGGTCTTTTTGACGGAGCGTCTAAAAATGCCAAGATCATCCATATGTGGAGCGGATTAAGTTGTAATTTTAGATAACACGCTTCCCAAATTAACGATACCTCACTAAAAATATGGACACAACAATTCAACCCCATAAAATATCTCCAGAAGATTTGGAAATCATCAAAAAGGCCAAATCAGATATGGAACAGTTGGGCTGGGCTATTCGTAATATCAACATCATAGGCAATACCGTGGAATCAACTATGAGATTCATACCGCCAAAAGTCTTGGCAAGACTTCAAAAATTGACCGAAAAAGTGTTAATGGGTGTCGTAAAAGCCAATCTTTTAACCATTCAAAAAAACAAAACATTCCGTAAACCATCCAATCGCACTTACAAAGCCATCGTCACAGGTTCTGGGACGGTGAGTGGCTTTTTTGGTGCTGCAACAGGTCTTGGTACCGCCATATTTGCTTCAGAAGTAGCATTGACCACTAAATTCATGATGCGCACCATCATGGACATTGCACGTAGTGAAGGGGAGGATATTTATTCCCTTGAAGGACAAATGGCCTGTTTGGAAGTATTTGCACTTGGTGGCACCTCCAAGGAGGACGATGGTACCGAATCAAGCTACTATGCAACTCGAGTGGCTTTATCATCCTCAATACATAAGATTACAGCATCATCCGTAAAGGCTACATTAGACACCTTGGTAAAAGGAGCAAGCGTTGTAGGGACTAACACACTAACAAAATTTATTTCCTCAATCGCATCAAGATTAAGCATTGTATTATCAGAAAAGTTTTTGGCACAGGCACTCCCAGTAGTCGGCGCCGCTGGTGGCGGAACATTAAATTATGTTTTTGTTGCCCATTTTCAAAAAATGGCTTCGGCGCATTTTGCCATAAGACGATTAGAAAGAACCTATGGTCAAGCGCTAGTGCAGGAAACGTATAAGGACATTAAAATTCCAAAGAAGCTTAATAAATAAGGGAGTGATGATAAATCGATGAAAGCAATGTGCTTTTTTAAAATTGACTCTAAAAACATCACAATCAAAAACGGTAACCTAAACCAGCTTTTATAAAGTTAATGTTGGTATTGTATGTTATATCTGGTATGTCATTTTCTACCTTGAGCTTAACGAAATCATACTGCACTTGCACATAGATTCGTTTTGAGAGATCATAAGACAGGCCTAAATTAAGATTGAATCCTTTTTGAGTTTCTATGGATCCTTTTGATTCTGGGCCTCCATTACCAAAATGATCATTAGGAAGGACATCAAAAATAAAAAACGAATAACCCAAACCAACAGAGGTATGAAAACGACTCAAAGATTCGATATGCAGCTCGCCAAAGATTCTGGGCTGTATTGTATAAAGATCAACATACAAAGGATTATAAGGATCACCTTCAGAGTCTTTAAGATAGGCCCCATTGACGGATACTCCCATTTTTACCGGACTAACGGTATGCGCATAGAACCTAAATCCTGTTTCAATGACTCCATGATAATTCTCCGCAATAAAATTGTCGCCCACCGCTAATGGATAATTTAATTCAACACTGAATTTTCTGTCTTGAGAGAAGGAATTAAAAGAAACAACAAAAAGAAAGGGCAAGAATAATTTTTGTAACATAAAAGTTGGATAGGTTAAATGGAGTTCGCTATGTACCTAATTCTAAAATCCAATCCTACCTTGAGCAAAACAGTCCTTTTGAAGAGGCGCTCAAATATATACCTTTTTGAAATGTATCACAACGCATTAAACGAAACCTTGTAATTAATTTCATAGGCTTCCCTGCATGTATTCATGACGTTCCTTAATCCTAACATTTCTTAACATTAGGTTATAGAAAACATAAAAGACCCTGCCAAGGATGGGTAGGGTCTTTTAGTATTAATTATTTGTTTTTAAAAATTATGACTCAATATCTTCACGATGCTTTACTTTATTAAGCGTATTTTGAATATCTCCCATTTGCGATTGCAACACACTATTGTTGTTAGGAGCGAGTGTGTGCTTTTCCATCACTTCTTGATAGTCGGGATAAATTTCAGCCTTTGGAATTTGTGATTTGTCTTTTAAGAGCGTAACCTTCCCTTTACGGTTGCAGGGGTGAACTAACACATTCTATAAAACTTCTCCCAATAGCTCTCGAGATCAATTTAAAAACCTACAGCCCTCTATTACAATAATTTAACAAAACTTAAATATTTAACTATCTAATTAAGAGGTACCTTTGCAAATATATGTTATACCCAATCTGCAGTCGAGTAGTTGTAACAAAATAGAATACGAATAATACCTACGAAATGGAAAAAACCCTCAAAAAGCAATACGTCCCCACGGCTGAATTTTATAGCCAAATAATAGACAGTTTACAAGACTACGCCATTTTTACGGTGGATAAAGACTTAAATGTCAATAGTTGGAATTCAGGAGCCGAAACAATATTTCAATATACAACTGATGAGATTATTGGAGAACCTTTTGACATTATTTTCACAGAAGAGGATAAAAAAGAGGGCATTCCAAAACTGGAAATTGATGTCGCTTTAAAATCGGGAAGATCGAATGATGTAAGATGGCATTTGTGTAAAGACGGCAGAACTTTTTATGCGGATGGTTTAGTGTTTCCATTAAAAAATGAGGACGATAAGGTCATAGGTTTTGTAAAAATATTGCGCGATATCACGGCTCGCAAAGCTTCAGAAGATGCCATAAAAAAATACAGCAAAGAGCTCGAAGCACTCAACACACACAAAGAAACAGTGCTAGCCATTTTATCACACGATTTAAGAAGCCCGCTTGCAGGAATTATTCAGGGTTCTGAATATCTGAAAGCAAACTATGATACGATAGAACCCGAATTGACCAAAGATTTGCTGGAAGAATTTAATAAGGCAGCAGTCAACCAATTAAACATGCTGGATTATTTAGTAGAATGGGCAAGAATAAAATATTCCTCCGAAGCGTTTGTTCCTGCTAAAATAGACCTTTTAGAGTATGTAAATAAAGTGTTTGAAACCTTAAAAGACACAGCAGCCATCAATGCCATTAGTTTCAATATTGATATTGAAGAAAACAGCAGCGTGTATGCGGATGGAAAAATGCTCTTATCCATTCTTCAAAATATAGTTTCCAATGCCATAAAACATTCCCATAAAGGCGGAAAAGTCAAAGTCTCCGCCAAAAAAAATGAGGACATGATTATTGTAGAAATAAAAGACACAGGCAAAGGAATGTCAAAAGCCATACAAGAGACCCTATTTCAGCTTGAAGTAAAATCGCTTTCCAAAAAGGTAGACAATAACAAAGGTGCTGGTATAGGCCTATTATTGGTCAAAGGATTTTTAGAAAAAAATGGTGGTCATATATGGGTTGAAAGTAATGAAGGTGATGGATCATCTTTTTATTTTACATTGCCTATTAATAAGCCTTCCATCAAAACAGATATTTTAGATGAGGCGGATGCTGATCAAAGTGTGAAACCATGAACGCACAGCCGCTAAAAATCCTTTTAAAGGGGACTTTTAGCAGTTTGCATACGTTTTTAGCATCATAATTCTTTTCTATGCTGTTCCCTAAAACATGGACTGTTTGTTTTATGTTCTCTAGGTGCTTCTGAGGTCGTTGTCAATGACACCTTTTTTCTTAAGTTTAGTATATGGTATCAACATCGGAACTTCTTTCTGATAGTTTTCATAGCTTTCACCAAGGTGTTTACGCAAATCCCGTTCTTCCAAATAAGAAACTGCTACCAAAATATAAACGGTGGTGACCACGGTAAATAATAAATGACCAACAGTCATGACAGGAGTCGCCCAAAACGCAATGATAAAACCGAGCATAATAGGATGCCTAATAATTTTGTACAAATAACGGGTTTGAAATTTGGCATGCGAGGTTTGTTTCTGTTTCAAATTATAATAAATCTGTTTCAATCCAAACAATTCAAAATGATTGATCATAAATGTGGAAAGCAATACAATAAGCCATCCCAGAGCAAACAGACCTAGTAACAAATAAGCCAACAATGGGTTCTCCACTTCCCATACAACGGTTGTTATAGGACGCCATTGCCAATAGATCAAAAGCAAGGCTAAACTTGATAATAGAACATAAGTACTGCGCTCCATGGCAGGACTGATCATCTTGGTGATCCATCGTTTAAAGGCTGGTCGCGCCATCACACTGTGTTGAATGGCAAAAACACTCAACAATATCACGTTAATCACTACAGCATTGAGCAGTGTAGTTTCGGTTCCTGAATCGATGCCTTTTGGCACAAGCAAATTGCCTACAAATCCGATAGCATATAAGAATGCTACCAAAAATAAGACATAAGCAATGATCCCATAAATAAAAATAGCGATGTTTTTCATTGATATGAAGTTGATGGTTAATAGATTATAAATATCAATCAAAAAAAGAGAAGAGGATATGCTATAAGGTTTTTAAAATGTTCTCTAAAGTCCAAATGCAGAAAAAAACAATTGATAAAATCAGACAATCAATTCATATGGATTTTTTTAAACTGAAGCGGCGGCATATGGAACGCTTCCTTAAATGCTCGAACAAAATGGGACACATTGACAAAACCGCTTTCATAGCAGATTTGGTTGATGTTCAAATCGCTTTCCAGTAAAAGCTGTTGGGCATACTCCAAGCGTTTGGTCTTTAACCAATGGAATGGGGTCGTAGCAAAATGCTCCTTAAAATCCCTTTTATACACCGAGACACTACGTCCGCACAAGGTGGCATATTCTTCCATCTTTAAATGATACTTAAAATTTTGAAGCATCGTGCTCTCAATATCGATTTTCGAACAATGGAAGTGTACGCGGTTAATAGGTACATCATATTTTGTTGGTCGTTTACCGGTCACAAATTCCTGTAATTTGGCAAGGACAGAAAAGGCATCACCGACCCAGAAACAATGGTCATTCCCGTGCAAAAGTTCTAATTGGGCGTTGGGAATCCGATGCGCTAAATACCGAGCTTCTTCTTTATTCACGTCAGTATCATCTACGCGATGGATTATTAAGGTGGGTACGGTGATGGTATGTAAGATGGAGGTAATGTCCGAGTCTGTATTCATTTTCGCAAGTGCCAACGCGTCACCAGGACCGGCTCCCGAACGCAAATAACTGGCAAATACATTATAATACTCTTTATCGTGTGCCATGGAAGGCATAATGCACTCCAGCCCCATCTTCTGGCCATTGCCCCATTCCTTCTGAATCGAATCATAAAAAATCTTGCGTACAGCTGGAGTGGGCGCCCAAGGATAATCGTCTGAATATTTCCGTTTTGCAAAGACGCCAAATGTTATCAAGGATATGGTCCGTTCGGGATAGGTGGCGGCAAAGAGACATGAAATGGTGCCTCCTTCAGAATGGCCAAACAGAATGGCCTTTTGTGAGCCCGCAGCATCCATAACACTGACCACATCCGCAATCCGTTCTTCTAGTGAGCACAGCGGATTCACACGGTCAGAAAGCCCTGTACCACGTTTGTCAAAAACTATAACTCTGGAAAATTGGGTGAGCCGGATTAAAAAATCAGAGATTTTAGGATCCACCCACATCATATCAATATTGGAAACCCAACCAGGAACATAGACCAGATCTACTGGACCCTCACCAAGGACTTGATAAGCGATATTATTCGCCCCACTTTTGGCATATCGGGTAGTGGGTTTCATGTGGTTGAACGTTTATTGACAATGGCTCATAGCCATAACATCCTATAAATATACACATTATAAAACAAAATTCTCAAAAAGCATTTCCAATTCCTTCCCCGGATCATCACACAACCCCGAATGAGTCTCCGAACTCTGTATCATCGTACTGCGACAAGCGGCAAGCCATCGGAACCGATCGGAGAGTTCCAATTTGCCAATGGCACCACCAGAAGCTGCACCTTCACAAATCAGTTTCCAAGAGTGTAAATAGTCATTCAATAAATCAACATCCACCTCACTGGAAAAGGCGGCCAACTTCTTTGGGTCAATATGATAGCGCACATCTAAAAATTTCTTGCGTTTGCAAAACACAATGACGCCCACATTAAAGAACTCTTCACGTTCTACTTTGGGCACCACGCGGATAATGGCATATTCAAATGTGACTTTATTTTGCATCGTCTGCTTCTTTTATTAAGGATTCCAATAACCCTAGTTTCGCCTGTAAATAGGACAAATAGTTGCCACGCATCCTATCGGTGGAGATGGTGTCCGACTCATTCCGCAACCAGTCTTCTGGGATGCTGGCAATAATCGTCTGGATGAGGTCATCAGTCAATATCGTTTTTACCTCGTTGGCTACCTCCTTGAGTTGGGTGGCTTGCGATAAAAGCACATGATCTTTAATCAATGGAAACGTTCGTGTAAGGTGACTCTCCCAAGTCTCCCACTGATGGTGAAAATAAAAGCTCGCACCATGATCAATCACCCACAACTCGCGGTTCCAATACAACAAATTGGTGTTCTTGGCAGTACGGTCAATATTGCTAATAAGACTGTCCAACAACACAACTTTAGAGGCTGTGATGGCATCCAGCTCCGTCACCAACGGATCGTAGGTAATGGCACTCGACAAAAAATGCAATCCCAGATTGAGGCCGACGCTAAATTTTAGCAAGTCCTGAATCTCTTCATCGGGCTCGGTTTTGCTAAAGGAGTCGTCGAGAATCATAAATACCAATTCCGGAACTTTGAGTCCGATGGCACGTGCCAATTCGCCGCCGATAAATTCGGCAATCAGGGCTTTAGTACCCTGCCCGGCACCCCGAAACTTCAACACATACTGGAACCCATCATCACCCTTCACAATGGCAGGCAGCGAGCCGCCTTCTCGCAAGGGTTTGATGTACTGTACAACATGGACGGTTCGGATTTCAAGTGGTTTCATTATAGCGAAGATAAGTACAAAGTACAAAGTACGAAGTACAAAGTATCAAGAAAATAGAAACTAGAACCAAGAGTTTACAGCCTATTTAAAGTACAAAGTATCAAGAAAATAGAAAATAGAGCCAAGAGCCTACAGCCATTACTCTTGGCAAAATCTTAACATTTAGACCTAACATATGTTAATGCAATTCCTGCCAAGGGTGAAGCCAAGCATCATATTTAACATAGACTTAATAGTGCTGTAAAAAATGGCCAATAGCCACATACATTTTTCAGAAATCCCAGCAAAACAAGGCTTTCCAACGCTATGCTTGAAAAACAGATCGGTGTAAAAATCCCTTCAGAAATTTCAAAAAATGCCCATCACAGTTTTTTTTAAATGGAAGACATCCAAATCGAAAAACCACACGTAAGTAAAAGCACATGGAAATCAACATAGTAACGATACAGGAATAAAAATGAAAAAAATTACAAACCAACTCTCAACATACCTTCAAAAAAAGAGACACAATAACATCACGGAATCTTCAAACCCAACATCCCAAACAACCGCCTCCATCCCAGATATGAAGACAAGGGGCTTTCTCGTTAAATTAACCAGCATGCTTTTACTGGTCATCGCTGTGATGTTTGTATATGCCCTGCAACAGGACTTTTCGCAATTGCATACCGACAGAATCAATAACGCTTGGGGCTATGGTTTTGCCATCGTTGCCGGAACCTTATTTGTGTTCAAGGCAGGGATGTTCCTTTATACATTATTCCTCTATTTTCGGTATCGATCCATCAAATCGGTAACCGATGCCGAATTACCTACTTGTACCGTCATCGTTCCGGCGTATAACGAAGGCAAACAAGTCTATGACACCTTAATGAGTTTGGCAGAAAGCGACTACCCAGAACAAAAACTGCAATTGTTGGCCATCGACGATGGGAGCAAGGACAATACCTGGTTTTGGATGCAGGAAGCCAAAAAAGTGTTGGGCGATCGTGTGGCCATCTACCAGCAACCAAAAAACAAAGGGAAACGTCATGCCCTATACCGTGGATTTAACATGGGAACCGGCGACGTGTTTGTCACCGTAGATAGCGATTCCATTGTAAAGGCCGACACTCTTCGCAATTTGGTAAGCCCATTTATCACCAACGAAAATTGTGGTGCTGTGGCAGGAAATATCCGTGTGTTGAACAATGACAATGCCTTATTGCCAAAAATGCTCGATGTGAGTTTTACCTTGAGTTTTGAGTTTGTGCGTTCTGCCGAAAGCCGACTCAACTCGGTGCTCTGCACACCAGGTGCTTTGGCTGCCTATCGCCGTGATGCCGTCTTTGGATGTCTGGAAGAATGGATCCACCAGACCTTTATGGGGGCTCCATCCGATATTGGCGAAGACCGCGCCATGACCAACATGATCCTAAAACAAGGCTACCATGTCCTGTTTCAGCGCAACGCCTATGCCTTTACCAACGTCCCGGAAAAATACACAGGCCTTTACAAAATGTTCATCCGTTGGGGACGGAGCAACGTCCGCGAAAACATAGCCATGGCCAAATACGTCTTCACCGATTTTAGGGAAGGCAACAAAGCAGGCACACGCCTATTGTTCATTAGCCAATCGCTAAAAATCATCATGAGCTATCCGTTCATCCTCTTTATGTTCATCTTCATTGCCATGCACCCGATCTTATTTTTAAGCTCCACCTTGGCGAGTATTCTGATCGTATCGAGCTTCCCGGTCCTGTTCTATGCCAAACGCTACAATTTCAAGGAGTCCATTTGGGCATACTCCTACAGCATTCTATACACCTTTGGCCTGTTTTGGATCACACCCTACGCCATTGCCACCGCAAGCAGAAGCGGGTGGTTGACGCGGGAGTTAACGGAGGAGCAGTTGGCGGCGTAGATAGGTTGTAAAAAATTCAATATAGATGCCTTAAGGGAAACTTTAGGGCATGTATGGCTTAAACCGATAATGCCCAATGATAAAAGCGAAAAGGGCGGCTAAAATTGCTATAAAGTCTCGCATCGCACCAAACCCAAAACGATCAGAGCGGTAAAAAAAGAATAGAAAACAGAGAATTGATTGATAAGAGACAATTGATAACTTATATCAGGGACTAAAAACCAACAATTAAAGACTAACGACTAATTAAAATAAATCCTCGGCAACCCATCAAAATACCCATGAAAAGTATGGGGACGAGTAGAGTCATAGATTGATTCCAAATCCAGCGTCTGTGTAAATTGCTGTTCGCTATCCGCAAATTGTTCGGCAATACGACCTACAAATTCTTGTTTGCTGTCGCTTTGGTTGACATGCCATCTCAATAATTTGAGATAATCCCTTTTGGAGATTCGGATGTTGTTGTCTGCGGACGCATACTCCAAATAATCGGCATCATATTTCACCTTCTTCAGTTCTTTCCGAAAGCGAAAATCATCGGCATTCAAAATATACCCGTGATAATCCACAAAAGTATTCTTTGGTGATGTGACCTCTTCCGTTTCTACAGGTATGGTCATGGTTTGGGAACTTGCAGGTTCTTGCGAATAAGCAAAAGGAATGGTGCCAAAAAGCCCTCCCAAAAACAATAATAATGTACGAGTAATGGTGTGCATAGTATCTGATGTATAAGGGTTTAACATTTAAAACTGTATGGTAGTACAAAGTTAAGAAATTTTCCAAAACGGACGTCCCTCTTCTGGCAATTATGGAATGTTTTGGATTTGTTTGTGCGTATGAGGTAAGAATGATTACTGCTTTAGGGTTCCTAACGCTATTAAATTATGAAAGCCTTTTTATGGTTCTAAAAATGAGCTGTACCATTTTCCTGAAGATTTAACAAGTCGTTTTTGGGATTCAAAATCGGTATAAACCAGACCAAATCGAGGATGGTATCCTTCTGCCCACTCAAAATTATCCGTAAAAGTCCACACGAAATAGCCTTCCACATTGAGGCCATCTTTCTTGGCTTTATAAACTTGTTGTAGATAGGATTGTAAATACTCAAGTCTTTCTGTATCATCAATAACACCGTTGACCATCGTATCTGGGAAAGCAGCACCATTTTCCGTGATTATAAGTTTTTTAATGCCTTCATATTGGTTGAATTGTCTAATCATTTGATACATACTAGGCGGATAAACTTCCCAATTCGTCAATGTCGTTTTTACATGGCGTTTAGAGGCCTTTACTATTTTGGCTCGTAAATACGGTATAAAGAAACTATGCTTCACCATTTCCCTGGTGTAATTCTGTATGCCGATAAAATCAAAATCAAAAGCAGCATTTTTTAAGTCTCCGGGTTGTATATATGCTTCAATGCGTTTTAATGCAGGAATATGTTCTGTGGGATAGCCCAAGCCTAATGATGGCTCAATAAATAGTCGATTTAACAAAGAATCAGCTTTTTTTGCCGCCAGTATATCTCTACGAGTAGGTCTAAAAGGGCTTATCTGTGAGCATGAAAACGTAGTTCCAATATGCGCTTTTGGCACGATATCATGTAACACGCGACCACCTAGAGCTTGACACAACACCGCATGATGTACAGCTGGCAAAAAGTTTTTTAACCCTCTGTTTCCGGGAGCATGCACGCCTAAAAAATAACCTGCCCCTGTAAAAACCATGGGTTCGTTCAATACCATCCAATTTTTTACACGGTCGCCAAAATAAGTGGCACATACCTGCACATAATGTTCAAACCAAGACACTATCTCTCGGTTGCTCCAACCGCCCTTATCTTGTAACGCTTGTGGTAAATCCCAGTGGTAAAGTGTCACCCAAGGGGTGATGCCACAAGTCAAACAAAAATCAATCACTCGGTTATAAAAATCAATACCTGCGTTGCTAACCTGCCCAATGCCATTTGGAAGAATGCGTGACCATGCGAGTGAAAACCTGAAGTTTTTTATATGCATCGATTTCATAAGAAGAATATCTTCTTCAAACTTATTATAGAAATCGCAGGCTATCTGCCCGTGATGATTGTTCAAAATAGTTCCTCTTTTTGAAGTGAATTCATCCCAAATGGAAGCTCCTTTGTCATCACAAGTATGGGCACCTTCTATTTGGTAGGCAGCCGAAGAAACTCCAAAAACAAAATCTTCTCCGAAATCTTGTGGCTTTAAATTAAATTTTTTCTGGGAAGGGTTAAAATCCATAAATAGTATAGGTTATAGATTTTCCTTTAGGAGTTGGTCTATAATTTGTTCTGTTGTGTCAGGGTAGTGCACCTCTATAATGCTGTCTGATTCTATCCAATCGATAATAGTCTTGAGGTATTTCTTTTTAAAGGATTTTATAATCGGTACGCCCATCTCCTTTAAGGCCGCAGCATTGCACTGTTGTTCATATTGTCCTTTCATGGGAATCACTAATAATTTTTTTCGCATAAAGAGTGCCTCCGCAGGGGTCTCGAATCCACCACCACAGAGAATGCCGTTGCTAGTGGCCATACTTTTTACAAACGCATCATTGGTAATGGGTTGAATGCTTACATTATTTTTGACACTAGTTTTTTTATTGTGTTTTGAAAATACCTCCCAACGGATGGTTTCAATGGTAGATAAGATCTTCAGTATTTTTTCATCATCATAAGATGGCAAATAAACCGTGTAATGTTCTCCGGTTGTACATTCGGCATTTCTAATATCTTGTCTTATAACAGGAGTGAATATGTTATCGTCATAGGCCTTGAAATGAAATCCATAGTGCTTGGTGGTTGGGGCATATTTTTTGAGAATCAGTTTTCCTACGGGGTCTTTTTTCTTGGGCTTTGGAGCTTGTTCCGATAATACTGCCGATTGATGACTCAAGCTGATACAGGGAATGTTTTTAAGTTTACATGCCCATGCTGATACCGGTTCAAAATCATTGATAACCAAATCGTACTTTTCTACTGGAAGATGGGTTATTTCGTCATGAAATCGAAAGGTCTTTGATTTAAAATAGGTCTCCCAATAATCCACGCCACCTTTTTTGCCAAAAATAAAACTCAATCCCTTTAATTGGTAGGTAATGGGAAAGGGAAGATGAATATCGGCTTGGGTGCCACTAATAAGAATATCTAATTGAGACGTCTTTTTTTGTAAAATCGGTATAATATCTCGCGCTCTGCTTAAATGTCCGTTGCCAGTGCCCTGAATGGCATAAAGTATTTTCATTATGGCCTAAGGTAAAATATTGGAGCTCAAAGGTTTCATTTCAGTTTGAAACTCCTTCATTAGATTTTGAAAAAGAGCTTTGCTTTCAAGTACTTCATCCTCCAACGTTTCCTCAGCAGTATCGTCTTCCATCATAATGTGATCTCTAAAATGGAACAGGTGCCAAGCGTTATCATAATATTCAAGCGCGGTTAAGTTTTCCACCCAATCCCCCGAATTTAAATAGGTAACAGACCCTTTAGAGGTTACGATGTCTTTAATTTCCGGTTGGTGTATGTGGCCACAGATCACATAATCATAGTTCTTATCTATGGCAATATCAGCAGCAATCGTTTCAAAATTATTGATAAATTTCACAGCAGATTTTACACTGTTTTTAATTTTTTTGGACATCGAGATAGGGCCTTTTCCAAATTTAGAAGCAAAAAAGTTAATCGCGCTGTTGAGCAGTATTAATGAATCATAACCTACTGCCCCCAGTTTCGCGATGTATTTGGAATGCTGCATGGTCACATCAAACACATCGCCATGAAACACCCATGCCTTTTTATTGTCAATTTCCAATAAAATTTTATTCGAAATTGTAAGTGACCCAAGTTGGAATCCTACAAATTTGCGAAGCATTTCGTCATGGTTCCCTGTGATATACTCAATCTCTACGCCTTTCGATATTAAAGAGGTGAGGTATTTTATGACCTTCATGTGAGACTTTGGCCAGTAGCGTTTACTAAACTGCCATACATCTATAATATCACCGTTTAAAATAACCTTTTCTGGTTTAATGGATTTTAGGTAGGTCAATAATTCTTT
>JBGSXJ010000106.1:0-11715 GCA_041751535.1 Aquaticitalea sp. | reverse complement strand
TTAATTTTAGCTTGATTGATTATGCAGGCAAAATAATAAATGGATTAATAAATAAAATAAAAAACAGTTAGTAGCCAAAGGCCTATAGCCTAAAGCTAATAGCCTATAGCTATACATGAAAAACGATTTATACTTAAGAGCACTAAAAGGCGAAACCGTTGAACGACCACCTGTTTGGATGATGCGCCAAGCTGGACGCTATTTACCGGAGTTTCAAGAAATAAAGGCCAAATATGATTTCTTTACCCGCTGTAGAACGCCAGAATTGGCAAGCGAAATTACCGTACAGCCCATTCGCCGCTATGGCATGGATGCTGCAATTTTGTTCAGTGATATTTTGGTCATTCCACAAGCGATGAATATTGAAGTGGAGATGAAACCCAATTTTGGACCCTATCTTCCCAATCCTGTTCGCAATCAAAAAGATGTAGATAATGTCATTGTCCCTGATGTTCATGTGGAATTGGAATACGTCATGCAAGCAATCAAAGCCACCAAAGAATTATTGAATGATGAAGTTCCTTTGATTGGTTTTGCGGGATCTCCTTGGACGATATTATGTTATTGCGTTCAAGGTCAAGGCAGCAAGAATTTTGATAAGGCAAAAGAGTTTTGCTTTACAAATCCGATAGCTGCACATCAATTATTACAAAAAATTACTGATACCACAATTGCTTACCTAAAGGCCAAAGTAGTTGCTGGTTGCGACGCGGTTCAAATTTTTGATTCTTGGGGAGGCATGCTTTCTCCTGTAGATTATCAAGAGTTTTCGTGGCAGTACGTTAACCAAATTATTGAAGCTTTAAAAGATGATGCGCCTGTAATTGCTTTTGGTAAAGGATGCTGGTTTGCCCTTCATGATATGGCAAAGAGCAATGCATCTGCACTTGGAATTGATTGGACTTGCTCTGCTCGAAATGCACGCTATTTAACTGGCGGAAATATAACACTTCAAGGTAATTTTGATCCTTCAAGATTATTCTCGCCACCTTCCGAAATCAAAAAAATGGTGCATCAAATGATTAATGAGTTTGGAAAAGACAGATATATCGTAAATTTAGGTCACGGTATTTTGCCAAATATTCCTTTGGACAATGCCAAAGCGTTTATTGATGCCGTAAAAGAATACAAATCCCCATCCTAAACTTCCCAAAATGATGGAATCTTTGGGATCAACTTTTCAATAAATCCCTCTTCTTTTTAGAGGGTAGGAAGAGGCTTATGATTAAAAACATTTTTAAAGGCATCAAAGCTTATGCCGGAACGTTTCAATTAATTTCCAAGCTTGGCCTTTGGAAATATTTTGGCATACCCATGCTCATCAGCTTTCTGACTGCTACCATTATTATCATTACCGCATTTGCTCTTGCAGACGATTTTGGCCATTATATTTCAAAAATTTGGGTTTGGGAATGGGGGAAAGAAACCTTTTTCCTATTCAGTGAAATATTGAGTGGTCTCTTAATTTTGGTGTTGGGTTTTATACTTTACAAGCACATTATCATGGCATTATCAGCGCCATTTATGAGTCCGGTGTCAGAAAAAATTGAAGCCCATTTGCTCGGAATAAATCATCACAAGCACAGAAATACGAGTTTTCAAGCTCAATTGTGGCGTGGTATCCGAATCAATGTAAGGAATCTTTTAATGGAACTTTTACTGACCATTCCTATTTTAATTTTAAGTCTTATTCCAATAATCAACATATTTACAGGATTCCTTCTATTAATGATACAATCCTATTATGCTGGTTTTGGAAATATGGATTACACGTTGGAACGTCATTTTAAATACAGGGAAAGCATCTCTTTTGTAAAACAGCATCGTGGTTTGGCCATCGGAAATGGGATTGTTTTCATGCTCTTTTTATTGATTCCTGTTGTCGGAATTATTCTCGTGTTGCCATTGTCGGTCACCGCTGCATCAACAGAAACAGTAAAACTGCTCCAAACAACAAAACAACTTAAGGTGAATGATATATAGTTCAGAGCATATCATCATCACACACTTGCAACCAGAAGATGCCTTACAGCTCAATAAATTATTGGTATCAAATACCGAGCGTTTTATTCGATATTTACCTCATACCTTGGCAGCCAATAGAACTTTGCAAAGCACCCAGGCTTACATTGACCGCAAAATTGAAATGGCTCAAAATAAAACGGAATTTGTATTCGCAATTAAGAATTCGCGAGATAAGCAAATCATGGGTCTTGTCATCCTTAAAAATTTGGATTGGGAGTTGAAACAGGGTGAGTATGCGTATTGCATCGGTAAGCAATACAAAGGCAACGGAATTATGATAGAAGCCATAAAGGCTACTTCAACTTTTGCTAGGGAAGAACTAAAGTTGCAGACGCTTCAAATTATTTCGCATAAAACCAATGCTAGCAGTATTAAAGTTGCAATGCATTCAGGTTTTGAATGGAAAAAAACATTAGTAAATGAGTTTACACCGTTAAATGAAGCCCCTGTGAATATGGAACTCTATGAATTAAGAAATGAAAAATAAATTTTATACATACATCCAGCAATTACAAGACACCATAACCTCAACTTTGGAAACCGTTGATGGCAACTCCAAATTCAAGGAAGATTTATGGGAGCGTCCCGAAGGAGGCGGAGGAAGAACACGTGTCATTGAAAATGGGGATGTCTTTGAAAAAGGAGGCGTCAACACCTCGGCCGTTCATGGTGAATTGCCCGATACAATGCAACACTATTTTGGAGTTACAGATGCAAACTTTTTTGCCTGCGGATTGAGCTTGGTGCTTCACCCAAAAAATCCGATGGTGCCAACCGTTCATGCCAATTGGCGCTATTTTGAATTGTATAACAAGGAAGGGATTTTAGTTGATAGTTGGTTTGGTGGCGGACAGGATTTAACGCCTTATTATTTATTTGAGGAAGACGCCATACATTTTCATAGCATCTGCAAAACTGCTTGTGATAAGCACGACAAAACGTTTCATCAAGCGTTTAAAAAGAAATGCGACGATTATTTCTGGAATGCACATCGCAATGAAGGTCGAGGCATTGGAGGTTTGTTTTTTGATTATTGTAAAATTAACGACAGCATGACAATGGAGGATTGGTACAATTTTGTCACCGAAGTTGGGAATAGCTTTCTAGAAGCTTATGTCCCAATTGTTGAGAAACGCAAGCATTTGCCATATACAAAAGCGCAACGTGATTGGCAAGAAATACGACGTGGTCGTTATGTCGAGTTTAATCTCGTCCATGATAAAGGCACCTTATTCGGATTGAAAACCAACGGAAGAATCGAAAGTATTTTGATGAGTTTACCACCTCACGTCCAATGGAAGTACGATCATCATCCAGAACCTGGAAGTGAAGAAGAAAAGCTAATCGCTGTTTTAAAAAATCCTAAAAATTGGGTTTAAAATGAAAAAACTAAACAGAAAGGTCATTCAGATTTTAAATCTCTTCGGTGATCGATTTAATAAAAAACGTGAGGTTACGCAATGGTTTTATTTCGAAAATCTAACCAATTTAGAAAAGTGCGAGTTACATTTAAATAAGATCGGTTTTAAAACACAATTCAAAGATCTTGAGATTAGAAAAAAATTTGATAAAATGTTGATAGTTGTTTCTAGCAAAGAGGCAATAGATGAAGACGTATTCAATTTATATTTTGAAAAATTAACCGAAATTGCAAGAATATATAACGGACAATATGACGGTTGGGAAACATCTATTGAGAACCATCAACAATTAAATTAAAGCCCTGTAGGGGCGACATACATATAGCCCCGTAGGATAAACAAATTTATAGCTCCGTAGGAGCGGCATATTTATAGATGTGTTATTTGCAAAATGATGATTATAAAATTGGGAAAATGTAAAATTGCAAATTGTATTTTGCGAATGATTTTTACAAATTTTTAGGTGAAAAATGTTTATTATGAAATGTTTAATGAAATATGTTTAATTCGAATTGTTTATCGCGACCAATTTTTTACGAAATGAATATCATTAAAACAATATATTTTATTCCATTTTTTCAACCAACAAATTGATTATGGCGAACACCTATACACAATTATACATTCAAATCGTTTTTGCCGTGAAAGGCAGACAAAATTTGATTTTCAAAAACAGAAAAGATGAATTATACAAATACATTACAGGCATTGTGACGAATGAAGGACAAAAATTAATTGCCATAAACGGAATGTCTGATCATATTCATATTTTACTCGGATTAAAACCTGACAAATCCCTGTCCGATTTAGTTAGGGATATCAAAGCAAATTCATCCCGATTCATAAATGAAAAAAAATGGATTGATGGAAAATTTGAATGGCAAACGGGTTTTGGGGCATTTTCATATAGCCATTCACAATTAACAAATGTGATTAATTATATTCAAAATCAGGAAGAACATCATAAAAAGAAAACATTTAAAGATGAATATCTCACATTTTTAAAATCCTATAATATTGATTATGAAGAAAAATATATTTTTAATGAGATAGAAAACATATCAGAATAGAAATGCCGCCCCTACGGGGCTATAAATATGGCGCTCATTCGGGGCTACAAACATACCGCTCCTCTGGAGCTATAAATATGTCGCTCATTCGGGGCTACAAACATACCGCCCCTACGGGGCTATAAATATGGCGCTCATTCGGGGCTACAAACATACCGCTCCTCTGGAGCTATAAATATGTCGCTCATTCGGGGCTACAAACATACCGCTCCTCTGGAGCTATAAATATGTCGCTCCTTCGGGGCTACAAACATACCGCTCCTCTGGAGCTATAAATATGTCGCTCCTTCGGAGCTTAAAAAAACAAAATTATGTATCCATTACGAAGAAATAGACGTTTACGCACCAATGAAGCCATTAGATCACTGGTCAGAGAAACCATTATCACGCCCAATGATTTTTTAGTTCCGTTGTTTGTGGTTGAAGGCAAAAATGTCAAAGAAGAGATTGCATCCATGCCAAATTATTATCGATACAGTTTGGATTTGCTTGAAAAGGAAGTCCAGGAACTTTGGAAACTAGATTTAAAATCCGTGTTGCTATTCGTAAAAGTTCCAGATAAATTAAAAGACAATAAAGGCACCGAAGCACTCAACGTTAACGGATTGATGCAACGTGCCATCAAAACTGTAAAAAATGCATGTCCCGATATGTTGGTGATGACCGATGTTGCTCTTGATCCCTATTCGTCTTACGGTCATGACGGCATCATTGAACATGGCATCATTCTCAATGACCAAACGGCAGATGTATTGGCCGAAATGAGCGTTTCGCATGCAAATGCTGGTGCTAATTTTGTGGCACCTAGCGATATGATGGATGGACGTATTCTGACCATTCGCGAAGCTTTAGAAGAAGAAGGTTTTTATGATGCAGGCATTATGAGCTATTCAGCCAAATATGCGTCTTCATTGTACGGCCCTTTTCGTGATGCCTTGGATTCTGCCCCAGTAGATATGAAAAACATTCCAAAGGATAAAAAAACCTATCAAATGGATTATGCCAATCGTTTTGAAGCCATTCGGGAAGCTGAAATGGATATCGATGAAGGTGCAGATATTGTAATGGTTAAACCTGGATTGTGCTATTTGGATATTGTTAGGGAAATCAAAAACGCTGTGGATGTGCCTGTTGCTGTGTATCAAGTTTCGGGAGAATACGCGATGATCAAAGCTGCCGCTGAAAAAGGCTGGCTAGACCACGATGCCGTGATGATGGAACAAGTGACAGCGATCAAGCGTGCAGGTGCCGATGTCATTGCTTCTTATTTTGCGAAGGATGTAGTGAAGTTGATTTCTTAAAAACTCTATTTAACCTAATATGATTTGCATATCATCTAATAATTTGATGATATGAGTTTATAATAATCCGTAAATTAGCATCAAAGATATCAAAAATGACATTACTCATTATTTACGCTGTTGTTTCCATCTTCTTTTCATTTTTATGTTCCATACTCGAAGCTGTGCTTTTAAGCGTTACACCAACATTTATCAACATCAAAAAAAAAGAAGGAAAAAGCTATGGACTGGCCCTTGAGAAACTAAAAAAAGACGTCGATAAACCATTGATTGCTATTCTAACACTTAATACCATCGCACATACGGTGGGAGCCATTATGGTGGGTGTACAAGCAGAAAAGGTGTTTGGAAATGGTGATAATGCAATTCTGATTGTATCAGCCGTTATGACGCTTCTGATTTTAGTACTATCGGAAATCATCCCAAAAACGATTGGTGCTAAATATTGGAAAACCTTGGGCAATTTCTCGGCGTATGCACTCAATATTCTTATTTTTCCATTGAAATATTCTGGGATCCTTTGGTTACTGCAACTCACCACAAAACTTATTGGAGGTGAAGGTCATGTAAGTGGTTTAAGCCGTGAAGGATTTATTGCCATGACAGAAATTGCACATGAGGAAGGTGTTTTTATGGAGTCTGAAAGTAAGGTGATTAAAAATTTACTAAACTTTAAAGAAATCCTTGCAAAAAGCATTATGACACCTCGAACCATGATGATTACGGAAGATGAAACTGTGACAATTCAGGAATTTTTTGCTGAAAATACCAATCTCAGGGTGTCTCGAATTCCTGTGTATTCAGAAACACAAGATAATATTACCGGCCTAGTGCTAAAAGATGATATTTTTAAGGAAATGGCTTTTAAAAACGGCAAAAAACTGCTTTCTGATATAAAGCGGGATATAGTTGTCATAAATAGGACGCTTCCAATTCCAAAATTATTCGAGAAACTCGTGGAGAGTAAAAATCATATGGCCTTAGTAGTGGATGAATACGGCTCGGTGAGCGGACTTGTGACTATGGAAGATGTCATTGAAACCCTTTTGGGTCTAGAAATTATGGATGAAAGTGATAACGTAGCCGATTTACAATCACTAGCCAGAAAAAAATGGGAAACTAGGGCTAAAAATTTAGGAATGATTGAAGACGTCGACAACAACGCGGAAAATAGCCAAAATAATTATACTTAGTGGAAACCTGTATCATCAATACACCTTTAGGTTTTACTCAAATCATTGGCGATGATAACGGAATTGCATCAGTAATTGTTCTTAATTCTGATGAAAAAGAAACCGATATCATTCCAGCAGAACTAGAAGATTGTGTGCGACAGCTCCATGAATATTTTGAAGGTACCCGAAATCAATTCGACATAAAATTAAATCCTGAAGGCACCGATTTTCAGAAAAAAGTTTGGAAACAACTTCAAACCATTCCTTTTGGAAAAACAATCTCTTATCTAGACTTGTCACAGCAATTGGGTGATACCAAGGCCATACGTGCTGTGGCTAATGCCAATGGCAAAAATCCACTTTGGATAATTGTACCTTGCCATCGGGTTATCGGAAGCAACGGAAGCCTCACCGGTTACGCTGGCGGACTGCAAAGAAAGCAATGGCTGCTAGATCACGAAAGTCCTTACAAGCAGCAATCTCTCTTTTAACTGTCTAGTAGTTTATGTAAGATTATTTCCTATATTTATTTCAACTAAAAAACTTTTATGTCATTTCTTAAAAAATTTCTTCAATGGTTTCTAATTATAATCGTTCTTCTGGTTGGTGTTTTATACATTACCGATACCGATTATTTATTAAAGGCCGTTCGCACCATTTATCTTAAAGGTTACACAACCGCATATCTAGAGGATTATAAAGAATTTGACAATGCAGAGGTAGACAATGGAACACCACAACCTTGGCCAAAACACAATGATTATAACACTGCAAAGGAAACTGAAGCCCTAACAAAACTAAATCAGGATAAAGGAACGATTGCTTATGTCATCATTAAAAATGACAGTATTTGGTTCGAAAATTATTATGATGGGTTTGGAGAGGATTCTCAAAGCAATTCGTTTTCCATGGCAAAAAGTTATGTGTCAGCATTGATGCAAAAAGCCATAGAACAAGGGTATATAAATAGTTTAGATCAACCAGTCGGAGATTTTTTCCCAGAATTCAGTGAAGGTTTGGGCGCAAAAATGACCGTTGGCGATTTGTCTTCAATGGCATCGGGAACCAATTGGGATGAAGCCTATTATTCGCCATTGTCCATCACCACACGATCTTATTTTGATGATGATTTAGAGAAGGTAATTCTCGGCCTTAAAGTAGTGGACGAACCTGGTCAAGCATTCAAATATGCGAGTGGAGACACCCAATTATTAGCTATGGTAATTGAGAAAGCTACGGGCAAAAAGTTGTATAATTATCTCTCTGAAAGTTTTTGGAAACCTTTGGGAAGTGAAAATGCGACGCTATGGCAAGTTGATAGCAAAGAACAGGATTTGGTCAAAGCATATTGTTGTATTGCTAGCAATGCCAAGGATTTTGCGCGTTTGGGCAAACTATATAAAGATTATGGCAAATGGGATGGCAAACAAATTTTGGATTCGTCCTTTATTGCCAAATCCGTAACTCCCCGTTTTGCCGAAAGTCCAGAATATGGCTATGGATGGTGGTTGCTTCAAGATTACAAAGGGAAAGATTTCTTTATGATGCGGGGTCATTTGGGCCAATACGTTATTGTTGCTCCAGCGGATAATGTCATCATTGTTCGTCTCGGACATCAATCTGGAAAAGTAGAAGGCAGGATCGATCCATTTACGGAAGACATATACAAGTATATTGATGAGGCTTATAAAATGATGGCGCCATGATTTCAAAATTAAATTTAGAGGACATCTTATTTCTGGACATTGAAACCGTTCCGGAAACACGTCATTTTTCCGATTTGGATAAAACAAAACAAGACTTATGGGAGCTAAAATCTAAATACCAACGCAAAGATGAAACCACGGCTGAAGAGTTTTATGAGCGCGCAGGCATCTGGGCAGAATTCGGCAAAATAGTTTGCATTTCCGTAGGATATTTTAATATTCAAGGTGATATCAGAACTTTTAGGGTGACCTCTTTTCATGGAGACGAAATCAAAATCTTAAAGGATTTCAAGAACTTATTGTTATCACATTTCAATCAGGCAAAACATTTATTATGTGCACACAACGGCAAAGAATTTGACTTTCCATACATTGCTAGGCGCATGATTATTCACAACATCGAGTTGCCATATAAACTTAATCTGTTCGGAAAAAAACCTTGGGAAGTTCCACATCTGGATACTTTGGAATTGTGGAAGTTTGGCGATTATAAAACCTATACCTCTTTAAAATTACTGACCAATGTTCTCGGCATACCATCACCAAAGGACGATATTGATGGCAGTGAGGTTTGTAAAGTGTATTATGAAGAAAATGATATTGATAGAATCGTCATTTACTGCGAAAAAGACACGATTG
Source organism: Aquaticitalea sp. (assembly GCA_041751535.1). Lineage (GTDB taxonomy): Bacteria > Bacteroidota > Bacteroidia > Flavobacteriales > Flavobacteriaceae > JBPOFM01. The sequence goes on along the minus strand of JBGSXJ010000106.1, from coordinate 2,378 downwards.
CAGTTGCACAGATCTTTTTAAGATTGCGTGGCGATAGTATCTTGATTGATAGTGAAATATTGCATATCTAGTAAAAATAAATACATGGTATGTCTTTCATGAAATTAGCATATTTTTGCGATATAAATATATTAGGACTTCTATGAGCATTCATTCTGCAACAATTTCAAAAGGATTTATTATTGCTGGCTTGATGAATCTGTCGGTTTTAATGTTTTCAAGATTTTTTACCAATGATACCATTCCAGCATTTGATCCAGAAGTAATGTCAAACTTTGGATTAATGATGATTGTGCTTTGGGGATTGGCGTATATTTCAATCGCAAAAAATTACCAAAAACTCAAATGGTTGGTAGCAATCTTTGTTATTGAGAAATTGGCATATGGTATTACCTGGATTATATGGATTTTTAATAACAGCCTTTCAGACGTATTTGACAAAGACATTATGGCGGGTTTGTTTTACGCCGTCTATGGAATTAATGATTGGCTTTTCTTTATATTTTTTTTATACGTGTTCGTAACACTGCAAAGGCAAAAGGATTAGCATCTTATCATCGAGATGAAATCAAAGGATAAAAATTTGATGCAGAAGATTTTAAAATTCAGATTTTTTTCAGAATTTAATATAGATATTCTAATTAGTTAACATCACTATTTTCATTACGATTCAATTATTTTAGAGAATATTTCTCATGTGATAGCATTTCACAATCACTATTGTTAGAAATGACTACTTTTATCCTATGCAAGAGAATTTAATCATGACCGTAAAGGACCTTTCCATATCGTTTTCATCTGATGGTTTGGAGAAGGAAATCATTCATCATATTTCATTCAATCTTTATAAAAATGAAATTCTGGGAATCGTCGGTGAGTCAGGATCCGGAAAATCGGTATCAACACTTGCCATATTGGGACTCTTGCCAAAACGAATCTCTAACATTACCAGTGGATGTATTGATTTTGAAGGAAAAAATTTGGTAGGCCTTCCAAATAAAGCATTTCAAAAGATCCGTGGTAAAGAGATTTCAATGATATTTCAAGAGCCTATGAGTTCCTTGAATCCTTCCATGCGATGCGGTCATCAAGTTTTGGAAATTTTACTTCAACATACACCACTTTCAAACAAAGAAGCAAAAACAGAAGTCCTTTCACTTTTTGAAAAGGTAAAATTGCCACTCCCTGAACGTATGTATCATGCGTATCCACATGAAATTTCTGGCGGACAAAAGCAGCGAGTTATGATTGCAATGGCGATTGCGTGTAAACCCAAAATTTTAATTGCTGACGAACCTACAACCGCTCTCGACGTCACTGTTCAAAAAGAAATCATTTTATTGTTGAAAGAGCTTCAGGCTAAAGAAAACATGAGCATTATTTTCATTTCGCATGATTTAGCTTTAGTTTCCGAAATTGCCGATCGTGTTTTGGTAATGTATAAAGGCGACATCGTTGAGCAGGGAACGGTTTCAGACATTTTTCATTCACCTCAACACACGTATACAAAAGCCTTGTTAAGTTCAAAACCCTCCTTGGATTTACGGTTAAAACGCCTGCCTACCATAAAGGATTTTATGGAAAGCACATCAAAAACAGAAGTCATTAGCGCTGAACAACGACATAGCAATCACGCATCATTGTATTCAAAAGCGCCGTTATTGGAAATTATCAATATTGATAAAGAATACATTTCTAACTCGGGATGGTTTTCTAAAGCAACACATTTTAAAGCCGTTGATAATGTAAGCTTTAAGCTTTATGAAGGTGAAACATTGGGATTGGTAGGGGAATCGGGTTGTGGCAAATCGACCTTGGCGAATGTTATTTTACAATTGGACAAGGCTACTTCCGGTCAGATACTTTACAAAGGTGTTGACATCACCAAGTTAAAATCGTCGGAAATTCGGAAGTTACGAAAAGACATTCAAATTATATTCCAGGATCCTTATGCTTCTTTAAATCCGAGAATCCCTGTCGGAAAAGCCATTATGGAACCAATGAAAGTGCATCATATTGGTACGTCAGATAGTGAACGAAAAACCATTGTTTTGGATTTACTTCAAAAAGTAGGTTTAGATGAGAGCTTTTTTAATCGTTATCCACACGAATTTTCGGGTGGTCAGCGTCAACGCATCGGCATTGCGAGAGCCATTGCATTGCAGCCAAGTTTAATTATTTGCGATGAATCAGTTTCGGCTTTGGATATTTCGGTGCAGGCGCAGGTACTGAATTTGTTGAATGATTTAAAGGACAACTTCGGGTTCACCTATATTTTTATCTCGCACGATTTGGCGGTCGTCAAATATATGTCTGACCAATTGGTAGTGATGAACCAAGGAAAAATTGAGGAAATGGCAGATGCAGATATCATTTAC
>JBGSXJ010000105.1:0-2926 GCA_041751535.1 Aquaticitalea sp. | reverse complement strand
ACATTTTTTAAACTCACAAATAATCGTATTTTTACGCACTTAAAAACCAAACTATTTAATGGGTAAAATCATTGCAATTGCCAATCAAAAAGGTGGCGTAGGTAAAACAACGACTTCCGTTAATCTAGCTGCTTCTTTGGGTGTGTTAGAAAAAAAAGTGCTGCTCATTGATGCCGATCCGCAAGCAAATGCCTCTTCAGGACTGGGAGTTGATGTGGAGATGGTCGAAGTTGGTTCCTATCAGTTGATTGAGCATTCGGCCACGGCAGAAGAATGCATCATCAAAACCACTGCACCAAATGTAGATATTATTCCGTCACACATAGATTTGGTTGCCATTGAGATAGAATTGGTCGATAAAGAAGACCGTGAGTACATGCTTAAAAAAGCCATCACGCATCTAAAGGATTCTTATGATTATATTCTGATTGATTGCGCGCCTTCTTTGGGATTGTTGACATTGAATGCCTTGACAGCCGCCGATTCAGTCATCATACCAATACAATGCGAATACTTCGCGCTGGAAGGTTTAGGTAAATTGCTTAACACTGTCAAAAGCATACAACGTATCCATAATGCAAATTTAGATATTGAAGGCATGCTGCTTACCATGTACGACTCTCGCTTGCGATTGTCCAACCAAGTGGTGGAAGAAGTTCAAAAACACTTTAGCGACATGGTTTTCCAAACCATTATTCAGCGCAATGTGAGATTGAGTGAAGCACCAAGTTTTGGTGAAAGCATCATCAATTATGACGTCAGTAGTAAAGGTGCCTCAAATTACTTAAGTTTGGCAAAAGAAATCATTAAAAAACAGGAGAACTAATGGCGAAGGCAACCCAAAAACAAGCGCTCGGAAGAGGATTATCAGCGCTTTTAAAAGATCCTTCCAATGACATTAAATCTGTTCAGGACAAGAATGCTGACAAAGTTATAGGAAGCATCGTGGAACTCGAGTTGGATGCCATTGAAATCAATCCGTTTCAGCCTCGTACCAATTTTAATGAAGAAACTTTGCGTGAGTTGGCATCATCCATCAAGGAATTGGGCGTTATCCAACCCATTACTGTTCGAAAATTAGATTTTAACACCTATCAGCTTGTTTCCGGTGAACGTCGGTACAGAGCTTCAAAACTCATAGGTCTTGAAACCATTCCTGCCTATATTCGCATCGCAAACGACCAAGAATCATTAGAAATGGCTCTTGTCGAAAATATTCAGCGTCAGGATTTAGATCCGATTGAGATCGCTCTCTCCTACCAACGCCTTATTGACGAAATCAATCTGACACAGGAACAAATGAGTGATCGTGTGGGCAAAAAAAGATCGACAATTGCAAACTATTTAAGGTTATTAAAGCTAGATCCCATCATTCAAACAGGAATGCGGGATGGCTTTATTTCCATGGGTCACGGACGTGCAATCATCAATGTTGAGGATCAAGGAAGTCAGCTAGATATCTACGAAAAAATCATCACCAATCAACTTTCTGTCAGGGATACGGAAGCATTGGTAAAAAATTATCATACCACGAGTGAAGTAACCATCGTCCCAAAAGAAGAACCTGAAGACCTTCCAAAATACATTAAAAAAGGTATGAAGGAGATTTCAGAATACTTTGGGCATAAAATTAGCGTTAAGGTCAGTAAGAATGGGAAAGGTCAAATAACAATTCCATTTCATTCTGAAGAAGATTTTAACCGCATTAAAAAACTCGTAAAAAGTGCCAAATAAATTCATTCATAGCGCTCTTTTCTGCCTTCTCAACCTTCTTGCTTTTTCTCAAGTTGAAAATGATACTACACAAGTTGAGCTTCCCAAAGAATTGGTGGTCACCGAAAGTATCGTTAAGGAACCAATAGATGCTTTATCGCCTTCAAAGGCTGCCTTCTACTCTGCCATCCTACCTGGTTTGGGACAGGCTTACAACAAAAAATACTGGAAAATTCCGCTTGCCGTTGGAGGCATTGCCGTAGGAATCTATTTTTATAAAAGTAATGACAAAAGATATCAAGAGTATCGTGATGCCTACAAACGGCGTTTGGCCGGCTACACAGATGACGAATTTTTTCCACGTGTCACCAATGACGGACTTATTAGAGCCCAACGAACATTGAGACAGAATAAAGAACTTTCGTTACTGATAACCGCTGGGATTTATGCACTTAACATCATCGATGCCAATGTCGATGCCCATTTACTGCAATATAATGTGGATGAAAATTTAGCATTGAAACCACATTTTCAATATAATGAGCAAGAGAATTCAACCGATTTGGGATTAACATTAAACTTCAAATTTTAGCACATGAATATTGCTTTACTCGGGTATGGTAAAATGGGAAAAACTATTGAAAAAATAGCCATCGATCGCGGCCATACCATTGTCATCAAAACATCACAGGAAGGGGGTTATGACATTACAAAAGCTGACGTCGCTATCGATTTTAGCGTTCCAAATGCGGCGTTCTTCAATATTGTCAATTGTTTTAAACACGGAATACCAGTTATATCCGGAACTACTGGCTGGCTCCATAATTACGATAAAGCTGTTGAATTTTGCAATAAAGAGGAAGGCGCTTTTTTATACGCCTCCAATTTCAGCCTTGGTGTCAACATTTTCTTTGAATTAAATAGATATCTTTCAAGATTAATGAAGGGACAATCTCAATATAAAGTGAGTATGGAAGAAATTCATCATACGCAAAAATTGGATGCACCTAGTGGTACTGCCATCTCGTTGGCAAATGATATCATTGAAAGTTCTGAATATAAGAAGTGGTCCTTGGAAACTCCAGAATCTGACGAAATAGGCATTATAGCAAAACGCATTGAAAATGTCCCCGGAACACACGAAATAACTTATGAATCATCATTGGACAGTATTCAAATAAAGCACACCGCACATAATAGAGAAGGATTTGCT
>JBGSXJ010000104.1:0-8301 GCA_041751535.1 Aquaticitalea sp. | reverse complement strand
TGTGGAATTCCAATCCAAAATGAATACCATTGGAGGCGATGTCCTAGCAGGTATCAATAAAGCCATCGATTTGGCCGAAAAAGATTTTCAAGGATTGGTCGTTGGCAATCAGGCAGCAAATTTCTCGGTCGGTGCCAATATAGGTATGATTTTTATGATGGCTGCCGAACAGGAATATGATGAGCTCAATGCAGCCATTAAATATTTCCAAGATACGATGATGCGCATGCGCTATTCGTCAATTCCCACTATTTCCGCACCTCACGGTATGGCACTTGGTGGTGGATGCGAACTTTCAATGCATGCAGATAAAGTGGTTGCAGCTGCCGAAACCTACATCGGGCTCGTTGAGTTTGGTGTCGGCGTGATTCCTGGTGGAGGCGGTTCTAAAGAAATGACGCTTCGAGCGCAAGACACTTTTAAAGAAGGTGATGTTGAATTAAACACACTGCGCGAATATTTCTTGACCATTGCAATGGCAAAAGTATCTACTTCGGCTTATGAAGCTTTTGATCTTGGCTTGCTTCAAAAAGGTAAAGACATAGTCGTGGTAAATAAAGACAGACAACTGGCTACCGCAAAAGCCTATGCAAAACTAATGGCCGAACAAGGATATACACAACCTTTTAAACGTACGGACATCAAAGTGCTTGGTAAACAAGCTCTAGGATTATTTTTAGTCGGAACGGATTCCATGGAAGCTAGCAAATACATCAGCGAACACGACCAAAAAATCGCCAATAAATTAGCATACGTAATGGCTGGCGGCGATTTATCCGAACCAACAATGGTAACTGAACAGTATTTATTGGATTTGGAACGCGAAGCATTCTTGAGTTTATGTACAGAAAGAAAGACGTTGGAACGTATTCAACATATGCTTAAGACAGGAAAACCACTTCGTAATTAAGAATTAAGTACGAAGAATTAAGTACAAAGACAGTTAAACTTAAACTTTTAACGATGCATAGATTTGAAGAACTAAAAATTTGGCAGAAAGCAATGGATGTGACAGAAAGTTGTTATAAAATTTCGGCTGATTTTCCATCTGAGGAAAAATACAATCTTACTTCTCAAATCAGAAGGAGTGCGGTATCAATACCATCCAATATTGCCGAAGGTGCTGGAAGAAACTCTAATGGAGAATTTAGACAGTTTTTAGGCATTTCTAACGGTTCTTCTTATGAGTTATTAACTCAATTATATTTAACTGAAAGACTAAATTTAGTTCCCACAGACACAATAAAACCAATAGTAAATGAGATACTCGAAGTTTGTAAAATGAATTATTCTCTTCAAAAAACGTTGAGTCAATCTGAATACTTAATACTAAAATCTTAATACTCATTAAATGAAACAGGCATATATAGTAAAAGCATACCGAACCGCAGTTGGCAAAGCACCAAAAGGCGTGTTCCGGTTTAAAAGAACGGATGAATTGGCTGCAGAAACCATTCAATTCATGATGAAAGAACTGCCGCAATTGGATGCCAAACGTATTGACGACGTCATGGTTGGTAACGCAATGCCGGAAGGCGCTCAAGGGCTCAATATGGCACGGCTTATCTCGTTAATGGGATTGGAAATCGTAGACGTCCCGGGCGTAACCGTCAACCGTTTTTGCTCATCGGGTGTTGAAACCATTGCGATGGCCACGGCAAAAATCCAAAGTGGTATGGCAGACTGTATCATCGCAGGTGGTGCAGAAAGCATGAGTGCTGTACCAATGTCAGGTTTTAAACCAGAACTGAATTACGATATCGTAAAAGCAGGACATGAAGACTATTATTGGGGTATGGGAAATACCGCAGAGGCAGTTGCCAATCAATTTAAAGTATCGCGTGAAGACCAAGATGAATTTGCATACAATTCGCATATGAAAGCCTTAAAGGCACAAGCCGAAAATCGTTTTAGAAATCAAATCGTTCCGATCGAAGTTGAAGAAACTTATATCGATTCCAATGGGAAAAAGGCAAATAAAACATATACTATCACAAAAGACGAAGGCCCTCGCGCCGGAACCAGTTTGGACGCATTGGCGAAACTTCGCCCAGTATTTGCATCCAACGGAAGTGTTACCGCAGGAAATTCATCGCAGATGAGTGATGGAGCCGCATTTGTCATGGTCATGAGTGAAGCAATGGTAAAAGAATTAAACCTTGAGCCAATTGCGCGCTTGGTAAATTATGCCGCCGCAGGTGTAGAACCACGCATTATGGGAATCGGACCTATAAAGGCCATTCCAAAAGCACTCAAATTAGCCGGACTAAAACAGGAAGATCTAGAGCTCATTGAACTCAATGAAGCCTTTGCTTCCCAATCATTGGCAGTCATAAGAGAATTGGGGTTAAACCCGGACATCGTCAATGTCAACGGTGGCGCAATTGCTTTAGGCCATCCACTAGGATGTACAGGGGCTAAATTGTCGGTACAATTATTCGACGAAATGCGCCAACGAAATATGGCAGGAAAATATGGAGCAGTAACGATGTGTGTTGGTACGGGTCAAGGGGCTTGTGGGATTTTTGAATTTCTTAATTAGAAGCCCCACCTAACCTCCCCAAAAGGGAGGAATATTTAAATACAAAATACCGATTATAATAAACTTTTTAAAAAAAAAATATTAATAATAAATATCCCGTAATAGCTCCCTCTCGTTAGGAGAGGGTTGGGGAGATGCTTATGGAAACACAACAATCAGAAAAACAAATACTCCGAGGCGGACAATTCCTCGTGAAGGAAACCAAATGCGAAGACGTATTTACGCCTGAAGATTTTAACGAAGAGCAAAAAATGATGCGCGATTCGGTTATTGAATTTAATGACCGTGAGATCATTCCTCACAAAGATCGCTTTGAAGCAAAAGATTATGCTTTAACGGAAGAAGTCATGCGAAAAGCTGGTGATATGGGTTTTTTGGGAGTTTCAGTTCCTGAAGCTTATGGCGGTTTGGGAATGAGTTTCGTTTCTACCATGATCGTTTGTGAATATATTTCAAGTGGAACTGGATCTTTCAGTACAGCTTTTGGAGCGCATACAGGTATTGGAACCATGCCAATCACTTTATACGGAACAGAAGAACAAAAGCAAAAATACGTTCCAAGACTAGCTACGGGCGAATGGTTTGGGGCATATGCACTTACCGAGCCAGGAGCGGGATCTGATGCCAATTCAGGAAAAACCACCGCAACACTTTCTGCGGATGGAAAATCCTATAAAATCAATGGACAAAAAATGTGGATCTCAAATGCAGGTTTCTGTCAATTGTTCATCGTTTTTGCTCGCATTGAGAATGACAAAAATATCACAGGATTTATTGTCGAAAAAGATCTAAACAATGGTATATCACTCGGTGAAGAAGAGCACAAACTTGGAATTCATGCCTCGTCTACAAGACAAGTTTTCTTTAATGATACCATTGTACCTGTCGAGAATATGTTGGCTGGTCGTGGCGAAGGGTTTAAAATCGCAATGAATGCACTTAACATAGGTCGTATTAAACTGGCTGCAGCGTGTTTGGATTCACAAAGAAGGATTACAACCACTGCGGTTAAATATGCAAACGAACGCAAGCAATTCAACACACCCATTTCAGATTTTGGAGCAATTAAATTGAAATTGGCCGAAATGGCAACCAATTGCTATGCTGGTGAATCGGCATCCTATAGAGCTGCAAAAAACATCGAAGACCGTATCGCCCTTCGTGAAGCTTCTGGCAACACACATCAGGAAGCCGAATTAAAAGGCGTTGAGGAATATGCTATAGAATGTTCGATTTTAAAAGTTGCGGTGTCTGAAGACGTTCAAAACTGTGCAGATGAAGGTATCCAGATTTTTGGTGGGATGGGCTTTTCAAAAGACACACCCATGGAAGCTGCTTGGAGAGATGCCCGAATCGCACGTATCTATGAAGGAACCAATGAAATCAACAGAATGCTTTCGGTAGGAATGTTGGTCAAAAAAGCCATGAAAGGACATCTTGAACTTTTAGGTCCGGCAAAGGCAGTTCAAAATGAATTAATGGGAATTCCATCGTTTGACACTACAGATTACTCTGAATTGTTTGCTGAAGAAAAAGAAATCATCGCGAACATGAAGAAAGTATTTTTAATGGTTGCTGGTGCTGCTGCACAAAAATTTGGTGATAAACTGGATGACCAACAACAATTGTTATTGGCTGCATCAGATATTCTTATCGAAATCTATATGGCAGAATCAACCATTTTAAGAACCGAGAAAAACGCTAAACGTTTCGGAGAAAAATCGCAAGAAATTCAGATTGCAATGGCAAAATTGTATTTGTACAATGCAGTATCTATTGTTGAGAAAAATGGAAAAGAAAGTATCATTTCATTTGCTGAAGGTGATGAACAACGCATGATGCTTATGGGCTTAAAACGTTATACAAAATACACCAACTACCCAGATATTGTAGATCTACGAAAAGCAATTGCCGAAAAGGTAAAAGCGGAAAATAAATATTGTTTCTAAATATTTTAGACAATTAGAAATTCATTTTATCAAGAAAAGCCAATTCGTTCAGTTGAATTGGCTTTTTTTATTCACTATATTTATAAAAATAATTGCTACAATAATGAAAATATTGCTTTTCCTGACATTTTTATGCTATCCCCTATTTCACTTTTCCCAACCAAACACCGAAGTTTTCCTCTTCGATTTGAATACTGAAAAGGATACATTTCAACTTTCAAATTTTCAAAATATTTCCAATAACGATGGTTATGACAATCAACCTTCATTCATGGATAACGAAACCATTTTATTTGCATCCACAAGAAATGGACAAACTGATATTTTAAAATATCCAATTGATAATGGCAATAAAACATGGATAAGTCAAACCGAAGGTGGCGAATATTCACCATTAAAAATCCCCAATCAAAATGCTGTTTCTGCTATTCGACTTGATACTGATGGGAAGCAACTACTCTATCGTTATGATTTAAAAAACGGCGTCTCAACACCGTTAATGGACACATTGATCGTTGGATATCACACTTGGTTTGACCAAAACATGATCATTTCGTCAGTTTTGGAAGGCGATATGATGTCGCTATACATTACAAATCTAAAGGGCAATTTCAGCAAGAAAATTGAATCGAATGTCGGCCGTTCGCTGCATAAAGTTCCTAATTCTGATGTTGTAAGTTTTATTTCAAAAAGCAATCCTGATTCCTGGGAAATCAAATCCTTGAATCCAAAGTCAGGCGAAAGGAAATTTATTACCAACACACTCACTGGTATTGAAGATATGTGTTGGCTTTCCGACGGAAGTATATTGATGGCAAAGGATGGTGTTTTATTCCGATTATCTCCTGAAAAAGACAAAAATTGGAAAGAAGTGGCATCACTAAAAGAGTATGGCATCAGCAACATCTCACGTTTAACCGTGAGTCCTAATGGTAAAAAATTAGCAGTTGTTGGTGAAGATAGCAATCAAAAATTAGCACCAAAACTCGAAAATATCACATGGATTTCAGGCAACTGGAAAGGTGAAGCATTTGGAGGACAAACTGAAGAAAACTGGAGTGAACCTTCCGCTGGATCCATGATGGCTAGTTTCAAATTGATTGACAATGGCAAGGTGGTTTTTTATGAAATTGAAATCATCAGAGAACTTGAAAATACATTGATACTGCAATTAAAACATTTTGGCAACGACCTTAAAGGCTGGGAAACCAAAGATGAAACCGTCGATTTTCCTTTAAAAGAAATCACTTTAAATAAAGTCGTATTTGAAGGTATGACATTTGAAAAAGTTAGCGACAATGAAATGAACATTTACGTTGATATAAAACAAGAAAACGGAACCGTCGAAAACTTAAAATTCAATTATAAAAAATGAAAAAACTTATACTAATTCCATCTATATTTCTCATCTTTTGTTGCGGCATAAATGCTCAAAAAGATATTTCAAAAAATCAGAAAAAAGACATACAATTAAGACAGGTCATCAAAGCAAGTGAAACTCCTCAAATAGATGGAAAAGCCACAGAATCTGTATGGAAAAATAGCAAGTTCTATCCTATTGACCAGCGTTGGCTAGGAGAACCTTACAGCAAAGAAGATTTTCAAGGTCAATACAAATTATGTTGGACTGAAGATGCACTCTATGTTTTAGTGGAAATTACCGATGACGTCCTTTTTGATCAATACAAAGATCCTTTGAAATTATGGTGGGACGATGATTGCGTGGAAGTTTTTATTGATGAAGACAATAGTGGTGGCGAACATCAATACAATCATAATGCTTTTGCCTATCATGTAGCATTGGATGGAAATGTGGTAGATATGTCCACTGAAAGAACAGGTAAATTGTATAACAGTCACGTGATCTCAAAAAAAATCACTTCTGAAAATACAACGTTGTGGGAATTAAAAATTTCGATTTTTGATGACACCTATGACGATACTGATGAGTCGAAAAACAAACCTATTAAATTGCATTCAGGCAAAAAAATAGGTTTTGCCATTGCGTACTGCGACAATGATTCCAGCATCGAACGTGAAAACTTTATCGGCTCAATTCCTGTGGAAGGCGACGATAAAAACCGTGGTTGGATTGATGCTAATATATTCGGAACACTTCAACTTAAAAATTAATACTATGAAATCGCCATGATTTGGGAGCACAATTGGCAAATCATCGAACTCCTATAAAAATAAAATAGGGTGAGATAAACACCAATAAGAATTTAGCGATTACATATGACCTTTAAAAAACAATAAATATCTACATATGAAACAACTATTGACCATTACTCTGCTGCTATCTTTTTGTGCTGCGCAATCACAAACAAGCCAGAAAATATATGACATTATTGATAACGTTTCCGCTGAACGAATTGAAAAAGATATTACAACACTCGCCAATTTTGGCACCCGGAATACTTTTAGCGATACCATTTCAGAAACTAGAGGCATTGGTGCTGCAAGACGCTGGATTAAACAAGAATTTGAAGCTATATCAACAGCTTGCAATAGTTGTTTAGATGTGTTTTATCAAAAAGATTTTGTGTCCAAAGAAGGCAACAATCGCGTGCCTCATGATGCTTGGATCGTCAATGTTGTTGCCATTCAAAAAGGCACCAAATACCCAAATCGATATATCATTATGAGTGGTGATATTGATTCCCGATCCAGTGATACTATGGATTTTACAACGGATGCGCCTGGCGCTAACGACAATGCATCCGGAATGGCAGGAACTATCGAAGCAGCAAGGGTTTTGTCTAAATACAAATTTGAAAGCAGTATTATTTATGTTGGACTTTCGGGCGAAGAACAAGGACTTTTTGGCGGTGCGGGTTTGGCATCTTACGCTAAAGAAAAAGGATGGGATATTTATGGTGTTTTTAACAATGATATGATTGGAAACATTGAAGGAGTCGATGGCGTGATTGATAACCGAACCTTCCGAATTTTCTCTGAACCAGTACCACCAACAGAAACAGAGCGCGAACGTCAAATGCGTCGTTTTTATGGTGGCGAAGTGGATGGGATTTCGCGTCAATTGGCACGTTATGTCTATAAAACAACCACAACCTATATGCCAGAAATGAACCCTATGATGGTTTATAGATTGGACCGTTTTGGTCGAGGCGGCCATCATCGTCCGTTTAATGATTTAGGCTTTGCAGGCCTTCGAATTATGGAAGCCCATGAAAATTACACACAGCAACATCAAGACATTCGTACAGAAAATGGCATCAATTACGGTGATGTGTTGGAACACGTCAATTTTGATTATGCTAAAAAGCTTACAGCCGTGAATGCAATAAATATGGCAAGTTTGTCATCTGCACCAGCGCAACCAACAAATGTTGGAATTGGTGGCATCGTTGAAGCATCCGCCAAATTGAAATGGGACAAAGTTGACGGCGCAAAAGGCTATAAAATTTACTGGCGAGATACAACTTCACCCACATGGGATCACAGCAGATATGTGGGGGATGTCAGTGAATTTACATTGGAAGGCATCGTGATTGATAATTATTATTTTGGCGTGGCATCGGTTGGAGCTGATGGCTTTGAAAGTGTGGTGGTATTTCCAAATCAAATTATCAGGAATTAATTGATGTCTGAATTAGAAGAACACTATTTTAAATCAGATGCGGAATGGCGGGAATGGTTGCATGATAACCATTTGAGCTCAAAAGGCTTGTATCTCATTTTTTATAAGGTGGAACACGAGAATGACTCCATGCGTTGGGAAGAAGCCGTAAAAGTAGCTTTGTGCTATGGCTGGATTGATTCCACTGTGAAGAGTTTAGGAGATGG
>JBGSXJ010000103.1:0-2184 GCA_041751535.1 Aquaticitalea sp. | reverse complement strand
GTCCATCCAATAATACAAACTAAGATTATACAGGTGGATTGTATTCAAGGGGTCGATTTCGATGGTTTTCAAAACCATTTCAATTGCCAAATTTTTCTTTCCAAAATTTAAGGCTCTAGTAGATTTTGCCTTTATGACCTCAGGATTGTTAGGATCTAGCAGGATTGCCTTGTCTATTAATTGCGTTTCTATCTTAAAGTTCCAAGAAGCGTTCTCAAAAGCTGCGAGTTGAAGGTAGCCATTGGCATAATTTGGATCGAGCGCTATGGCTTTATTTGCTGCCCACTTTCCTTGTAAAATTGCATCCGGAATAGACATGGCCATATTGCTAAAAGCCGCGTACCAAAAACAATCACTTAACATTGCCCAAGAAGGTGCGTATGTACTATCAATGGCAATCGATTCGCGAATCAATTTCAAAGCGTTTTTATCGCTTTCGGATGAGTTTTGAATTCTTAATTGTTTGGCCTGCAAATACAAGTTGTAGGCATTTATGTTTACCGTTTTGGAGGCCAATTCAGTTCCCAAAAGCGTCACCTTTAATTGCTGCGTTACCTTTGCGGCAATTTCATCCTGAATTTTAAAAATGTCTTCAATATTGCGGTCATAAGTTTCTGACCATAGTTGCAGGCCATTGGACACATCTATCAATTGTGTGGTGATGCGTAAAGTATTGCCAGCTTTACGAATGCTGCCATCAAGCAAATGGCTCACTTGCAGCTCTTTGCCTATTTTTTTGATATCTAGTTCTTTCCCTTTGTACGAAAAAGAAGAGGTACGGCTCACTATTTTTAAATCAGGAATTTTAGTCAACAAATTCAAAATCTCTTCGCTGATACCATCGCTGAAATATTCCTGATCTTTCTCTGGGCTCATATCGGTAAAGGCCAAAACCGCAATCGATTTATCTACATTTATGGTATTCCTGGAATCTGTAAGATCAAATAAACGGTCGGCCAACAACAGTAAAACGGCCAAGGACAGGCCTACTATGATTAGTCCGTTCAATTTTTTGCCCGTAGTTTTTGAGATGGAAATATCTTCATCAACATCTTCAGTTTTCTTAAATCCTTCAGGTGTCCATTCAAAAATATAGGCAAATACCAACCAAATTGGAAAGCAAATAATTAAAACAATCAGTGTATTTCGAATCGCTACTTGTTCCCAACCTATTGCAGGATACAGAATAGAAGCTATTTGAATGAGAAGCCATGAAAAAACTACATACGAAATTGCCGCTTTAAAAATATTGCGTTGTTGAAGTTCATGAATGAATTTTTTCAAGTGGTCGGAAATGGTTAGTTTTCTAAATGACTATAAATGTAATAATTTCCTTTGAAATTTTTTACTACAAATTCAAAATCAACAACCTATGCCCTGATTTTTAAATACGAAGATTATCCAAATCAAACTATTTCGCTTTTAAATTATAAAAATTTTGTGGCTATTTGCGAATCGGTTCATTTATAAATCGCAATCCCTTCTTCTCCATTTGAAGTTTTGAAAGCCCGATACATACCTTCTGTATTAAATGGCATTGCAATGTTTCCTTTTGAATCGATGGCAATCAATCCGCCATCGCCTCCAATTTCAAGAATTCGTTTTTGAATCACTTCATTTGAAGCCTCTTTCACCGAAAGCCCTTTAAATTCCATCAAACAGGACACATCATAAGCTACCACTCCCCTAATGAAATATTCGCCACTTCCTGTGCACGATACTGCGCAAGTTTTGTTATTGGCATAAGTGCCGGCACCAATGATGGGTGAATCGCCCACACGACCCCATTTTTTGTTGGTCATGCCTCCAGTGGACGTTGCGGCAGCTATGTTACCATTTTGGTCACAGGCTACTGCGCCAACGGTTCCAAATTTGGAATCTTTCCGTTTGGAATGATCCAATTGAAAATGATCTGTATCCTTAATTTCCAGCCATTGCTTGTGTCGCAATTCATCATAAAAATAAGAAGCATCTTCAATGGTATAATCTAATTGTTTTGCAAATTGCATCGCCCCTTCTCCAGCCAAAAAGACGTGCTCACTATTTTCCATCACATCACGGGCCAAACTTATTGGATTTTTGATTCCTGTAATCATACTGACGGCTCCAGCATTTTTGGTTTTGCCATCCATGATGCTCGCATCCATTTCATGCGTTCCTTCTGCAGTAAACACGCTGCCTTTT
>JBGSXJ010000102.1:0-8295 GCA_041751535.1 Aquaticitalea sp. | reverse complement strand
TCCTTCTTTAAAAGCGTATCAGGTTGCAGATATTTTGCTGAAAGACCAATTTATTGAAAAAGTCATTGAAGTTGAAAAAGTTGTAGTATTGGAGGAGGAATTTCCGTTAGAAAAACTTATAGGAAATTATGAAATTCAGCCAGGAGTTATTGTGCAGTTGCAAAGTCAAAATGACAGTTTAAATGTGGTTCAAAGTTGGAACAAGAAATCTTATAACATTGTGAAAACAATTGGAAACACATACGAAATACCCACCGAAAAAGGCATAAGCTTCAGCTTTTCAAATCTGAAAGACGGCGGCGCACAAACCCTTACCATATTGCAAGGAGGTAACACAACTAAAGCTTCAAGAAAAAAGGACGTTGATACTTCAGGGGTTGACTTAACTGATTACGTAGGAAGTTATTTTAGCAAGGAACTTGATGTGACCTATGTTTTTGAAATTAAAAATGGAACCTTAATTGCTAGCATTAATGATACACAGCAACCAATGGACTGTAGAATCAGTGATATGGATAAATTCACAATGAAAATGGGCTTGGTGAGGTTTCGAAGAACCAATGGTACCATCTCGGGATTTGATCTCGACTCTGGGAGGGTTAAAAATTTGAAATTTCAAAAAAAATAATTGTTTCTATTAAAGCACACTATGAAACATTCATTCACATTATTTCTAATGGTATTCTTGACGTTAAGTTGCAAGCAATCCAATAATCAGACAGACGCACTTGAAGCCGAAACTAAAAGTCTTGAGTTAACGATTGACTCTCTAACGGCTGTAACTGATTCCTTGAACAAAAAAATTGTTTCACTCCAGATAGTTCCAAGCAATACCGAAAAAAATTACTGGTACATAACCAATTATGACGGTGAAGACGCGATCAATAGAGGTATAAAAAATCCAGAGGAATTTATAGAAACAAGTTTAAGAAACAAACCTGAACTCATCCCTATGGATGGCGTTTTGGGTGGCACGATGCGCTTTGGGAACATTCAACTTTTAAGCGGTAAATGGCTGATTGCGGATTTTAACGATGGGCATATTGAAGGCAAAGGACTCTACAAATACACCATAAAAAACAACGGAAGCCTAGAGTTTAAATTACTCGAAATGTCCAGCAAACAGGAATAATAATCATTATTCTGATCTCATTTTAAAGAAATCAAATTTTGCAACCCCTGCAATTACGGCGGAAGAACTTTTTTTCTTAATGCTCCAATACTGTATGACGGACATTTGTTGCATGAGTAATGGTGATAAAAAAATAGCTAATACAGTCAATACCTGCTCTATTTTTAATCTAATTTTATCAAAAATGGATTCGTTTAAAAATAGAAAAAATGCATCTAGGCAAAATTCTTGTTTCAGCAATTGTAGGAACTACCGCAATGACTTTATTCAGCTATCTACTTTCTGATTCTAAAAATAAAAATCTGCGAGAGCCTGAAATTTTAGGTCAACTCCTTAAACGATTGCCAAACCATGTATCGAAGAAGTCGGCTTTATGCGCAGGATGGCTGGCACATTACGCCATCGGAGTGCTATTTGTTGCTATCTATCATGAATTATGGAAACGTGTGCATATACCACCCTCAATTGCTTCGGGTGCACTTCTTGGCACTGCCAGCGGAATTGTTGGTGCTGTAGCACGGAAATGGTCTTTTGAGGCACATCCCAACCCGCCTGCAAAAGATCTAAAGTTGTTTTTGTATCATTTGATAGTCGCCCATGCTGTGTTTGGTGTATTTAGTGCCAGCACCTACAAACTAATGCGTTCGCGATGAGTAAGTCTGTGGATATAAGGTCGGGTTTTTATTCAGGTTTAAGCGGACTGATTCTTCCCATACCCAAATATTTATTCCCACCAGCTTTTCGGAATTCAACCCGCCTCACCTATTACGCATCACACTTTAACACGATAGAATTTAACAGTACCTTTTATAAAATCCCACATTCGGGAACAGTTGTTAAATGGGCTGCGTCGGTTCCAGAGAATTTTAAATTCACTTTTAAATTATGGAAAGGCATTACCCATGTTAAAGGTTTTGATTATAAAGAGGAAGATGTCGCCACCTTTTTTGAGGTCATCAATCATGTGCAACAAAAGAAAGGGTGTGTACTCGTTCAGTTTCCTCCCAGGTTTGGGAAAGAATACATGGGACAACTGGATTCATTGTTGCGATGCATCGATACTCATAATACAAATGGATGGCATATTGCATTGGAATTTCGAAATACCTCATGGTATGACCAAACTGTATATGACTTTATAGATGTGCATAACGCAAGCATTGTAATTCAGGATAAACCCAAGTCAGCAACCCCATTGATTTCCCCAGAATCGGATATTGTGTATTTAAGATTCCATGGTCCGTCCGGGAATTACCGCGAAAGTTATTCCCAAGATTTTTTAACCGAGTATGCGAGTTATATCAACGAATGGTTGGAAGACAATAAAACGGTGTATACCTATTTTAATAATACTGCGGGAGATGCGTATGATAATTTGAAATCCTTGAACAAAGCACAACAAGAACACAATCACTAAAACTATAGGCATAAAGATATCAAACCTAAAAATTTTCACCATAAAAACTAAATCATGTACACTGCAAAAATTATAAGACATCGCCACAAGTTTCATCATTATGTCAATGACGATTTAAAATCTGTAAGTGAGGAGGCTCAATTTAAAATTATCTTCTCCCATCCCAATGAAATGAGTGATTTTGAAGAATGGTGTCAACAACATGAGGGCGAATACAACTATGACAAAGAAAACAGTCGACAGACAGGCACCTTCCCTAAAATAGAAATATTCAACGACGAAATTTGCTGGTGTGATGTCATGACCTATTATCTACTGCATGTCGCCAATTACGCGTATCATTCTTCCATTCATCCGTATAAGGGTGAAGTTTACACAAAGGAATAAGTATAATAAGCGAAACCAAATCTTCAAAGAAACTCACGATACTGCATCACCCTAAAATCAAATGTGCTGAAGTTAGGATTTTTGGCTTTGAGTTGTTGATATAAAGGCATACTGCCTATCGCTCTATTTGCCGAACCTGAAGCCGATGTTAAGGATACCGTTTTAATAATGCGCAGATTTGAATCCGTTGGTTGTGATACCTTTGATTCACCTATATGTTCCAAACCCGGATTTACTCGATGCACCAAGTTGGCATCTGTACGAAGTGATAGGCGCGATTCTGCCCGATGCGACAGACGTGGCTCGCCACGATAGGAAAGGTTGGATTCCATTCGATGCGACAATTTAGTATCCGTTTGAAGTGGTAATCGCGAGATTTCAGGTAAAATAAATTCATGAATGCGTGGCACTTCATTGCTTATAAGGCTCAATTTTAAATTGTAATCTTTCAAATGTTTTCTAAAGAGATATTCTGGGCCATTTTTACTGTTGCCTCCTGTAAACACAAGTGTATCGATGTTTGGATAGGCATGCAAATGGCCAATAAGATCACGAAGAATGACATTATTCATTCCCAAATCGGAAGCATCCACTTTTTCGCGTTCGGCGCTTTCAACAATATCGCAAACACCGATACGGTTATCCACAAGGAATTGTTTGCGTTCTTCTACAGCTTCCTCTGAATTGTCATAGTTCAATCCCAGATTGTGAATGGCATCGATATACAACCACAAAGAGTTGTAATAACTTCCATAGCAAAAATCGACATCCTTTTCCAATAGATCACCTACAGAAAACCGTGGCGGTGGCAAGGTACCCACTATAAGTTTTGTGGTATCGTCCTTAATGAACGGTGGATATGGATGTTGGTGTAAGAACACTTTTTTTTCTTGTCTAGGTGATTTAAATTTCGTAATTTATCATCAGTAAATTTAAGTGTAATAATAAAAGATTATGGGAAAAGGCGATAAAAAATCAAGACGAGGAAAAATTAGTAGGGGAACCTATGGTGTGCGACGTCGAAAAATAAAAAAACGACCATCGACTCTCGAAAAAATAAGTGTCGACAAAAAATTGAAACCTTAATTATCTGGTAAATACCAATTCGGTATCTGTTGACATGGACTCACTAAAGCCATAGCCTTCATATTTGAAGCCCTTGACATCTTCCAAAGTTTCGGCATTGGTATCAATGATATAACGCGTCATGAGACCACGGGCCAATTTTGCAAAAATTCCGATGGTCTTATAATCCCCATTCTTAAATTCTTTAAAATCTACATCTATTACAGGAACTTTTAATGCTTTGGTATCAATAACCTTAAAATATTCGTTGCTCGCCAAGTTGAGGAATATCTCATCTTCCTTTAATTCGTCGTTGAGCGCTTTTACGATGTCTTTTTTCCAGAAGGCATATAGGTTTTTCTGTTTTCCTACCGATAATTTGGTACCCATTTCTAATCGATAAGGTTGGATTAAATCCAAAGGTTTCAACACACCATACAAACCTGAAAGTATCCTCACTTTTTCTTGCAACTGCCCTATTTTGTCAGTCGGAATTGTATACGCGTCCAGTCCTCTATACACATCACCATTGAAAGCGTAGATGGCTTGGCGTGCGTTGTCTTTAGTAAATGGTAATTCCCATGACTGGTTGCGCTCGTAGTTGAGTTGCCCCAAGGCATCTGAGATGCTCATTAGTTTGGATAAGCTTTTTGCTGATTTTTTTTTGAGCAATGTATTCAATCGTTCGGATTGTGAAAGGAATTTTGCTTCCGTTGATTTGGTTGTTGGCAACTTACTTTCAAAATCCAATGATTTTGCT
The DNA here is from genome assembly GCA_041751535.1 of Aquaticitalea sp. Lineage (GTDB taxonomy): Bacteria > Bacteroidota > Bacteroidia > Flavobacteriales > Flavobacteriaceae > JBPOFM01. Next base: position 3,534 of record JBGSXJ010000102.1, on the reverse strand, counting down.
GGAGATAATGCTAATTTCATAAGACCTTTTTATTCCCAAAGGGAAATTTATTCTATAGTTTCAAAGTTACGATTACGAAGGATAAAATAAAAGGCGATGATTTTAAATTTTCTATGGGATGATAAACAAAACTAATCGAAATCCATATCCTGATGCTTTGCGTAGTGTCGCCATTTATCGATACACTCTTGCATATCCTGTGGAATCTCCGAATCAAAACTCATCATCTTCCCTGTTCTAGGATGTTTAAACCCTAATGTTTTGGCGTGAAGCGCCTGTCTTGACAAGACTTTAAAACAGTTTTCAACAAACTGCTTGTATTTGGTAAAGGTCGTTCCTTTAAGGATTTTCTCACCTCCATAACGTTCATCATTAAAAAGCGTGTGCCCAATATGTTTCATATGGACGCGAATTTGATGGGTACGACCAGTTTCGAGCGAACAACCTACCAAAGTCACATAGCCCAAACGTTCGATGACTTTGTAGTGGGTGACGGCAGGTTTGCCTTTATCTTCATCATCACCAAAAAATACGGTATTCTGCAAACGGTTTTTTGGATGACGTCCGATGTTTCCTTCCACAGTACCCTCATCGTGCTCCATATTTCCCCAAACAATGGCAACATATTCGCGTTCACTTGTTTTATTGAAGAATTGCTTTGCCAAATGTGTCATGGATTCTTCGGTTTTGGCAATCACTAGCAGTCCGCTTGTGTCTTTGTCTATACGATGTACCAAACCGGGACGGTTGCTGGAATTATTGGGAAGGTTTTCAAAATGATAGGTCAAGGCATTGATGAGCGTCCCTGAATAATTGCCATGCCCAGGATGCACGACCATGCCTGCAGGTTTATTTACTACTAGCAAATCATCATCTTCATAAACAATATTCAAAGGAATGTTTTCGGGCACCAACAAGTATTCATACGGTGGATGCGCAAAAAGCACTCGGATTCTATCAGAAGGTTTTACTTTATAATTTTGTTTTACCTGTGCATCATTGACGTAAATACTTCCATTTTTGGCAGCTGTCTGTATTTTGTTACGAGTCGCATTCTCAATGCGATTCATCAAGTATTTATCTATACGGAGTGGTTGTTGACCTTTGTCTACAGTAAACGCATGATGTTCGTACAAATCGTCATCATACTCTTCGTTTGGAGTGTTTTCTTCTATCATTCTTCTTCCAAGATCCGATTGCCATCTTCCAAGACATTGTTATCTTCCAGTGTACGATTGCCATTCCCCAAAACCAAATCGATTTTGGAAGTTATAGGAAGCAAATCGCCTACCGCTACATTGTTGCCTTTGTGGCTTACAGATAGAACTTCGTCTTTACCAATGTCGTCCACGTAACTGATTTTACCCACTTCAAAGCCCATTGCTTCAAGGGTAGGTTTGGCCTGCCTAAATGTGCGGTGAACGATGTTTGGCATCTCCACTTTGCGATATCCGGAAGGATTAAGAGTTAAATAAATCTTTCGGTCTTCCTTTACTTGTGTTCCAGCCAATGGGTATTGTTCAATAACAGAATATTTTGGATACTTCGGGTTAAAATTTGCAGAATCCTGAATTTCCATCCGCAACTCTTTATCATTCAATTTTATTTGAACCGTTTGCAATGATTTTCCCGTTAGGTTTGGCACCTCAACAAAACTGGCATGGTTGGTCGTGATATTCAGCCATTTTAAAATGATAAAACAGATTATAATAATCGCCAAAATTGCAAACGCCAATTGTTTTAAAAATACTTTGCTGGTCAAAAATTTGGTAAAGCTCATGAAGTTTATTCTAAAGGACAAATATATAAAATCCAAAGGGTTTTTTCTTTTGGTTTTTATGTGATATTTTAGCTTAACTAATAATAGATATGTTTTATTGTTGGGAACAGGGTTTAACTAATGAAATTCCTCCCGAGACTTCGGGATGAGTGTGAAAAATATATGAAGAAAAATATTGCCATCATCATGGGAGGCTATTCCAGTGAGTTTGAGATATCCCTTAAAAGTGGGCAGGTGGTTTTTGAAACCCTTGACGGCTCAACTTACAATGCCTTCAGAATTCATATTTTTAAGGAAAAATGGGTGTATGTTGATTCCAACGAAAACGAATTCCCGATCGATAAAAATGACTTTTCAGTGATTGTTGATGGCAAAAAAATAACCTTTGATTGTGTCTTCAATGCAATTCACGGCACACCAGGTGAAGATGGTTATATGCAAGGTTATTTAGAACTTCTAAATATTCCTCATACGAGTTGTGGCATGTACCAAGCAGCTTTGACATTTAACAAGCGGGATTGCATCAGCACCTTAAAACCTTATGGCATTAAAACAGCGATCTCTTATTTTGTCAATTTGGGCGATACCATTGATGAAAACGCTATTGTTGAGAAAGTAGGTTTGCCTTGTTTTGTGAAGGCAAACAAAGCAGGAAGCAGTTTTGGAATTACGAAGGTTTACAAAAAAGAAGACCTATTGAATGCTTTGGATGTGGCCTTTAAAGAAGATGATGAAGTCATCATTGAATCCTATTTGGATGGTACCGAAGTCTCGGTTGGCGTCATTACCTATAAAGGCGAAGTGAAGGTATTGCCAATAACAGAAATTGTAAGCAACAATGATTTTTTTGATTACAAAGCGAAATATTTGGGGGAATCCCAAGAAATAACACCAGCACGCCTTTCAAAAGAGCAAGAAGAAAAAGTCACCCATGTGGCCAAGAAAGTTTATGAAGTTCTAAAAATGAAAGGGTTCAGCCGCAGTGAATATATCTTTAAAGATGGTGAACCGCATTTATTGGAAGTAAACACAGTTCCTGGTATGACTAAAGCGAGTATTTTGCCACAGCAAGCCGCAGCCGCTGGAATTAGTCTTGCGGAATTGTTTGGGAATGCCATTGAAGAAAGTTTGGCCTCCCTTAATCCCTCCAAAGGAGGGAAACCTGCTAGTTAATAAAAATAGATTTGTATCTTTAACATCAATAAATTTCCCCTTTGGGGAATTATAAGGGGCTTATGAAAAGAGCACTATTTCCAGGGTCATTTGATCCGATTACTTTGGGTCATTATGACATCATTCAACGAGGCATTCACCTTTTTGATGAAGTCGTCGTAGCCATTGGCATCAATGCCGAAAAAAAGTATATGTTCTCACTTGAAGAACGCCAACGCTTTATTGAAGATTCCTTCAAAGACGAGCCAAAAGTAAAAGTCGTCACTTATGAAGGCTTGACCATCGATTTATGCAAAAAAATGAATGCTCAATTTATTTTGCGTGGACTGCGCAATCCTGCCGATTTTGAATTTGAAAAAGCCATTGCGCACACCAATCGAAAACTCTCAAAAATAGAAACTGTGTTTCTACTTACCGCTGCGCGTACGTCCTTTATTTCGTCTTCCATCGTTAGGGATGTGATCCGTAATCATGGGGATTATACGGTCTTGGTTCCTGATAGCGTGAAAATCAAATAAGCTTATTTCTTTTCGCTTTTTGCACGGCTTCAAGTTTGCTGTGCACTTGAAGTTTTCTGTAGA
>JBGSXJ010000101.1:0-5585 GCA_041751535.1 Aquaticitalea sp. | reverse complement strand
GGTTCGGATGTGCTGTCCTACAAATGGGTCAAAACAACCCAAGGAGAAACGACAGTAGACATTCCAGTAACAAAGGAGATGGCTCCGAATGTATTCATTAATATTTCATTGTTGCAACCCCACGCTGTCACAGGAAATGATTTACCGATTCGATTGTATGGAGTCATTCCCATAATGGTAGAAAACCCCAATACCAAGCTAGAGCCGGTAATTCAAATGCCCAATTCCCTTAAACCTGATCAGGAATTTAAGTTGATGGTTTCAGAGAAAAATAAAAAAGCAATGACATACACCATTGCGATGGTAGAAGAAGGCTTACTAGATTTAACACGCTTTAAAACACCAAATGCATGGGATGAATTTTATGCACGCGAAGCGCTCGGAGTTAAAACATGGGATATTTTTGATGATGTCATTGGAGCCTATTCAGGAAGTATAGACCAAGTTTTTGCCATTGGTGGTGATGGAAGTGCAATTGCAGGAAAAAACCAAAAAGCCAACCGCTTTAAACCTGTTGTCACGTATTTGGGTCCGTTTACACTAGAAGCTGGCGCAAAAAAATCGCACAGCTTCCAAATGCCAAATTATATAGGAGCCGTACGAATGATGGTCGTTGCAGGCGATGTAAAAACCGAAGCGTATGGAAGCGCCGAAAAATCCGTTCAGGTCAAAAAACCTTTGATGGTCTTGGCGAGCCTACCACGAAAATTAAGTCCTGGTGAAAAAGTGACCTTACCGGTGACCGTTTTTGCGATGGAACCCAATGTGAAAAATGTCAATATCAGTTTGAAATTGAGTAACGGCATTGAAGTGATTGGAGACAAAACAAAATCCATGAATTTTGCCCGACCAGATGAACAAATGGTAAATTTTGAACTGGACGTCAGTAAAGCAAACGGCTTCAATACAATTGAGGTTATTGCAACTGGAAATGGTGAAAAATCGAATTATAAAGTTGAAATCGATGTCTATAACCCAAATCCGATCACTTCAAAAATATTGGATAAAACCCTTGAAGCCAATACCAATTCGGCCATGGATTTTTCCGCTTTTGGCGTCATCGGAACCAATTCTTCAACGGTTGAATTCTCAACAATGCCACCAATGGATTTCTCAAGACGTCTTCAATATTTGGTACAGTATCCACATGGCTGTTTGGAACAGACCACCTCGAGCGCCTTTCCACAATTGTATTTAGGAGATATTTTTGACTTACCGTTCAACAAGAAACAAGAAATAAAATCGAACATTGAAAATGGCATAAAAAGAATTGGAAATTACCAACATCCAAATGGCGGGTTGAGCTATTGGATGGGTGAGAATACCGCTGATGACTGGAGTACGAGTTATGCTGGCCATTTTATGCTCGAGGCGGAGAAGAAAGGATTTGTTTTACCATTGACTTTCAAAAATAATTGGCTCAAATACCAAAAACAAGCCGCCCGCGATTGGCGGCCAACTTACAAAACCTATAATTCCGATTTGGCACAAGCCTATCGATTGTATACTTTGGCTCTCGCTGGAAGTGCTGATCTGGCAGCCATGAACCGTCTGCGGGAATTCAGCGAAATATCCAATGAAGCCAAATGGCGTTTGGCAGCGGCATATGCTTTGGCAGGGCAAAAAGAAGCTAGCAACAGCATATCTAATACAGCAAATATCAATTTTCACCCGCCGAAATATAATTATTATACATACGGTTCCGTAGATAGAAACCGTGCCATGGCTTTGGAAACTATGATTTTGACCAAAAACCCAAAAGCCCGAGAATTGGCGCAGTACATAGCCAAAGATTTGTCGAGTAACCAATGGATGAGTACACAAACCACTGCGTATTGCTTACTTGCAATGGCAAAAATGGTAGAAGCCAATGGCGGAAAATCATTGAAATTGACTTACACCTTTAATGGAAAAGAAGAAACAATCGATACCAAAAGTGCGATTGCTCAACGGGAATTGTCAGTTAAGGAAGGAAAAAATTCATTTAGCTTTAAAAACAATCAAGATAATGTGGTGTATGTAAGAGTTCTAAATTCCGGGAAATTGCCTTTGGGACAAGAAATTGCTGAACAGCGTGGTTTAAGTGTTTCGGTAGAATATAAAGATTTGAAAGGCAATAAAATTGAAATCGGGAAATTGATGCAAGGCCAGGATTTTGTAGCAAGTGTCACGGTTCGTAACCTCAAAAATGAGACCGTGAATAATGTGGCATTGACCCAGATTTTTCCTTCGGGATGGGAAATCGTCAATACAAGATTTACTGATTTTGGAGATACAAACACAAGTCAAGCGCGCTATACTGACATTCGTGATGACCGGGTGAATTTCTATTTTGACTTGAATGAAAAAGGTAAATATGACAGTAAAACATTCAACGTCATGTTGAATGCATCCTATTTAGGAACTTATTATCTTCCTGGCGTACAAGCAGAAGCGATGTATGATAATGAGTATTTGGCAAGGACAAAAGGTCGTTGGATTGAGGTGGTGAAATAAAATCTAAAATGATTTAGCGTTTTAAAGTAAAATGACCTTTAAATTCTTTTGATTCGGTACTATTCGTTTCGATGTATCTTATGACAAACCAATAATCGTTTGTGGGTAATAGCTCTCCGTTAAAAGTGCCATTCCATCCTGTATTATTCAACGATAATTCTTTGAGAAATTTACCGTATCTATCGAAGATATAAATTTGAGCATTAACCAAGCAATCGGCTCCCTTAATATTCCAAGTATCATTATAGCCATCTCCATTGGGAGTTATGAATTTAGGATATCCGATGACACAAATATTGACACTTGCGAAACCACAACCGTTTTTATCTCTAGCGGTTACAGTGTGGTTTCCAGCAGATACATTTGTAAAATTAGGATTGTCTTGCCAAGCCCCATTACCTAAACTGTATTCATAATTTCCCATTCCAGTAGCCGAAACTTCAATCGTATTATTAATAGAAAAAGAATCTGAAGTTACCATAGCCTGTACAATAGGTGGACTACTTAAGGTTACACTAGTGGAGTCTTCACTTTGACATCCCGTAATTAAATCGGTCACGACAACACTATAAACTCCCTCTGCTGTTGCCAAGTATGAAGCATTCATTCCTACGACAACACCACCGCTATTATACCATTCAAATAAATAATCGGCTGTGGATAAATTCGTGTCAATACTTATTGGTGAAGCAAACAATTCTGTTCCATTGGTATCAACACATAAAAAATAGGTGTCTTCCAAATCAAAAACTGGCAACTGATTTACAACGATGGTCAATGTTGCAGTATTTGGACATTGTCCCTGATCTGGTGTGAAGGTATACGTAGTGGTAGTTGTATTATTCAAAGCCGGAGACCAAGTTCCAGAAATATTATTGGTTGAGGTTGTAGGTAATGGCGCAATGGTTTGACCGTTGCATATTGCAGGCACCGGGTTAAATGTTGGTGCTATGGATTGATTTACTACGATTGTTAAGGTTTGAGTTGTTGCGCATTGATCTGCCCCTGGTGTGAAGGTATAGGTTGTGGTTGTGGTATTGTTTAAGGCTGGCGACCAAGTTCCTGATATACCATTTGTTGAGATCGAAGGTAACGGGGCAAGAGTCTCTCCTGTACAAATTGGCAGAACGGCATCGAAGGTTGGCGTTGCAATTGCATCCACAGTAATTGTCAAGCTCTGCGTTGTGGCACATTGTCCCGCTGTTGGTGTAAAGGTATATGTTGTGGTAGTTGTATTATTCAATGCAGGTGACCAAGTACCTGTGATGTTATTTATGGATGTTGTAGTCAGAGGAGCTAGGTTCTCACCACTGCAAATTGGTGCTACCGCGTTAAATGTGGGCTCTAAAGGCTGGTTTACGATTATTGTTAAAGTCTGACTAGTCGCACATTCTCCTGCCGTTGGCGTAAACGTGTACGTTGTGGTGGTTGTATTGTTTAAAGCAGGTGACCAAGTTCCTGTGATGTTATTTGTTGAGGTTGTAGGCAAATCCGCTAAAGTATCTCCATTGCAAATGGGCGTTACCGTATTAAAGGTTGGCGAAATTGGTTGATTCACGCTAATCGTTAAGGTCTGTGTTGTGGCACATTCTACTGTATTTGGTGTAAAGGTATAGGTGGTGGTAACCGTGTTGTTTAAAGTAGGTGACCAAGTTCCCGAGATATTATTGGTAGAGGTTGTAGGCAATGCAGCTAACGTATCCCCATTACAAATAGGTGCAACAGGATCAAAAGTTGGAATTAGGGGTTGATTCACGCTGATAGTTAAGGTCTGCATGGTTGCACATTGCCCAGCGTTTGGGGTAAATGTGTAAGTTGTGGTACTTGTATTGTCTAATGCTGGAGACCAAGTTCCTGTGATGTTATTGGTAGAGGTTGTAGGCAAGGCAGCTAAAGTATCTCCATTACAAATTGGCCCTACAGCATTAAAAGTAGGTGTTTCTAGTGCATTGATAGTAACCTCAAAAACATCTGATAACGAGTTACAAGAAGAATTTTGAATATTCGCAGCTACCTCGGCAAACTTGACTCTATAATAAAAAGTCCCAACCGGAGCTGGAGCATTATAGGTATTAGTGGTAGCCCCTGATATATCATTCCAGGTTATCTCATCACTACTTACCTGCCATTGAAAGGCATGGGATGAAAAAACAGAAAAATCCGGAATTGCTGAAAGCAAAACACTGTTAATCATTTCATCTTCACATGCTTCAATATTTGTACTTCCATTCGTGTTTTCAAGCACAACCCTGTCACCACAAGATTTGAATACAATATCATCTATCGCTAAATCATTGCCGCAACCACCAACACCATTGTTAAGCATTTTCAGTATTACTGATGTTTGGCTTGGCAAAGTTTGAAAAACCAATCCATATTGTTGCCAATTTGGTGTTGGTGAACCAAAAATATTTCCTGTGTCTCCAAACGCTAATAAATTTGTGTCAGTGCTATCCCAAATTTCAAATTTCACATTTACAGGTATCCCCGAACCGCCACAACCCGAACTTGGAAGAATATTGATTACCCAAGCAGAAAATTCATAAGTCGTATTTTCACAGAGCCCACTAACCGATGTTTTGTAAAACTCCCCTGGAGTGAAACTGGCATTAACAATCAAGCATTTCCCATTCGTGTCTCCAGGAGTACGATCGCTAGGTAAATTCCAACCATATGAAAACGTATTGCTCCCAATAGTATATTGCCCATCTTGTGGTCCTGAATTTGAAATAAAATTATAAGTTGTTGTTCCTGCTGGCAGTGGAGGTCCATAAGTAGTGCCTGTTCCAAACGTTTCAGTAAAAATAGCATCTCCGGAATTGCCTTCACAAAATCCCAGTTGTGCATATACAGAATATGTATTCGCAAATACCATAAAAACAATAATCTGGATACTTTTAGATAGCAATTTCACGTTTTAAAAATACATAATCTTGTATAAAAACTCGTGTAATATGCTATATTAGTGCAAAGATTAACAGAAAATTCCTAACGCAATCGTTTGCGGAAATACCTAATTTTAATGAATCAACATTTTGAGCCCTATTATGCAGTGATTTTCACATCCACCAGAACTAAAGGTGATTATG
>JBGSXJ010000100.1:0-4815 GCA_041751535.1 Aquaticitalea sp. | reverse complement strand
CAGCTCCCGAACCTAATGTTGCAAAGCGTTGCGGAAAGCTAAATACAAATTGGTCAACTGGTCTGTAAAATCCCAAAGAATTATTCCATCTTTCGTTTTCGGATTTCAGCTTGTAGGTAAGCACATCAATACTTAATAACTCAGATGCTGTTAAGCCAGCTTTGTTTATGGCAGCTAATTGGGTGAGATATTTTTGAGTTAGTGCTTTTGCCTTTTTTATATACTCCCCGCTGATAGTAATTTCAAGTTGGTTGTTGTAATCGTTGACACCTGCTTCTGTGGCTTCTAATGGATTTAAAGCATAGTATTCCTTTGAATACTGTTCTAATAATTCTCCAAGAGGAAACGGTGGGTTTGCCCTAAATGAAGATTGAGAAAAACTTGTCAATAAAGCTAAGGTTGCGATCAATATTGTTCTTTTCATAATTTTTTAGTGCTAGTAATTTTGTTTGTCAGTGTGTCGTTGTCATAGGTTTCCGACAACGGTCGTGTACAAAAACCGTTTTAATGCTTTCATAGGATACGATGTTAGCATTCGTTCTAATTATTCATTCAAGTTATTTTACTTAGCAATAAGGCCGGCTTTTATACCGGTTTTTAAGTCAAAACTATCACCTACAGACCCAACAATTGCATCACCACGATTTAGTCCTAGCAAGTCTCTTAAAGCGTATAGTGCATTAATTCCAGTGCAATGAGCTCCAATTATCTTCGAAACTCCAAAATCCTTAAGTTTACTTGCCGTCCATTCCAACTGCTCCTCTGAAGCACTAAATAAATGAAAGCCACCAATTATCGTAAAAACCTTTTTATTATTACCATTTGCACTAACATGTTCTAAGGTATTGATAAGACCTGCATGCCCACACCCAGAAATCAGAACTAATCCATCTTTAGTGTCAATTACCAGAGACTGATCTTCAGGTACAATATCTTCTACTATACCACTATCCGTTTCTATTTTACCATTTCCAGACCAGTTTTGCTCAGCATGGATTCGGTTTATTGGTCCAGTTATCCAAACGCCAGGGAATAATTCCTGTTGATTCGCATAAACAATAAACTCAACATCATCGGCTTCTAGTTCATCTCTAATTACCAAAATGGTATTTTTAGAATTCACTCTTTTACTAAATATGCCTTCTCCCACATGAATTCTGCTGAGCGCATTGGGGTTACGTTTTTTTAGTTCCTTTCTAAGGGTAAGAAGGCCACCGATGTGATCCCAATGACTATGGCTGAGAAAAACATCCTCTACATCAGATAAATCAATATCCAATTCCCGGGCATTTTGCAAAACAGTTTCCGGTTTTGCTCCTGTGTCAAATAGTATTTTCCTTCCATCTACCTCAATTAATGCCGAATATCCCCATTCTCCTGTTCCTTTTACATTTACCAGCATAGTGGACAATGTGGTTATCTTCAATGAAGAAACAGTAGTTGTATTTTGGTTGAAGGATGCTTCCTGAGCAATTTTTGATTTTTCCTGTTGGGCTCTTGCGTAAACACTACTCAAAATAATTGAAATTATAAGTAATGGGAATTTAATTAGTTTCATGAGTTATCTCTTTTTTATGAATGCTAACGTGAGTGCATATTGCGTTTGGCTAGTTTTGAAAACGTATCTATCCCACGTGTGTAAAGGAAATTATAAAACTAAAACCACAACGCAACACCTAACCAGCCAAAAAATATGCACATTGTAGCTTCCGTCATTTACTTCCCGACATAGATATTCCCATCTTTCATCACGAACACAATTTGATCAATTGCACTATTAAAATCTTCTTCAATGTTTCCTCTGACAGCAATAATATCAGCAAAAGCACCTTTTGATATGACACCTAATTCTTTTTCTTTGCTCATAAATTTAGCCGCGTTGTATGTTGCAAATTGCAACACTTTTAAAGGATTAATTCCATACTCTATGTAGGCTTTTAGAACATTCTTTGAAGCCTGTCCCATAGGAATACCAAAATCTATGAAGGCATCAGAACCTGCAACTATGGGAACTCCTAATTCCATGGCTCTAATCAATCGGCTTTTTGCTTGATTAAACCTATTCTTTGCCCATTCTTCGGGATTTCCCTTAATCCCAATGTAATGGAACAGTTTCAAATAGTCTTCATAACTATGATCAGTGGGTACTAAGAAAATTTGTTTTTTTGCCATCAGTTGCATCGTGGTATCTGATATTTCATTACCGTGTTCAATGCCATCAATACCGGCTTGAATAGCTTCCAAAACAGCCTGATTATTTGTAGCATGTGCCGTTACTTTTCTTCCATATTTATGAGCAGTTTTTACAATTGCTTCCATTTCTTCGGGTAGAAGTGAGGTGTTGAGCGGGGTGTTGTAAGAGCAAATTTTTATGATATCTGCACCATAGGTAATGTTTTCACGCACTGCCACTGTGGCATCATCAACCCCTTTGATTACGCGATATTCGAGATCAACAATATCTTGAAAATCTTTGATGAGGGATGGGAATTGTCCGCCTTCGGAACTGAGTATGGGGCCGGAAACAAACATTCTGGGACCAGTAATACTCCCTTCATTAATAGCCTGCTTAAGTGCTACATCAAGAAATTGACCTGAATTACCTAAGTCCTTCACCGTGGTTATTCCTACATTTAGATATGTATTTGCCCTACTACTAGCTCTTAATACCCGTAACGCATCACCCTCAAATAGTGTCATGCGCAGTTTTTCGTAATGAATATCTCCTTTGGCTTTTGTACTAAATAGCAGATGTGTATGCGAATCAATGAGTCCCGGTAATACGGTATAATTGGATAAATCTATAATCCTGCTGCCTTTTGGTATCGTAAGTGCTGAGCCTACTTCTACAATTCGATTACCATTTACATGGATAATTTGGTTCTGCACTAGTTTTCCATCTGAACTTGCAAAAAGATTTCCTGCCTTAATAAAAATATCAATTGGTGTCTCCTGGCAAAGAATGATCTGAGACCAAAAGGATAATAAACAAAGAATTAAACATCTTTTCATCTTTTATACTTTTATTCTTATGGAAGCTAAAACTTCCTAGGCTACAGCGAGTGTGGGATCTTGTAACCGAATCTTTATCCGCCAGACCGAATGTTATTTAATGCAATATATTCATTTTTAAGTATTCAACCCTCATATAACTTAGCCACACTTCATTTACCAGTCTTGACTATTTTTAGGACAACGGTTACCAGTGCTGTGCTTTCGTTATTTTTGTTCAGGATTTAATTCCCGATTGATTTCATCCAATATTTTTGTTATTTCCAAACTCAGGATTTCATAATTTTCAACATTATAATTTGCGCCTCCTCGAATAGTTCTGACGGTATTCCGGAATTTGTTATTTTCAAGAAGCGCCGGGTCAACATAAACAGAATCAGGTCTTAGATTTGAATACTCCAGTCTGAATGGATCCATATGAGTATCTCCAAACTCTATAAGTCGTATTTCATCCTCTCTCGCGTCTTCTAACATCCCTGACCATCTAGACAGGTACATACGCAATGAATCATTCTTAATGATGTATAGATTTCCAGAACTTATAAGCGCATTTAATGCGCCATTGGAAGGACTAAAAGTAGAATAGCCTCCTAAGCTTCGCGTATACTTAAAAAAATCTATTGGATTTACTTCATCTTTGGGCAATTTGAAAAGATTCAGTAGACTATCGCCATTGGAAGCCAGTTTAGAAGATTTAATGATGTTGCTATTTAATTCACTTTCGTTATATACAAAATCTGATTTTAACTCTCTGAGAATTTTTTGTTCAAAATTGGTTTCTTTTCGATATTCATTCCAGTTATTGATTGACAAGGCAATCAAAATCCCAATAACCACGAGCACAATTTCTCCAATGGCGTATTTCAAATAACGGCCTGTTTTACCTTCTAAGAGTAAGTTTTGTCTAATTTTTCTAAAGAATTTTATCATTGGTTAGCGGTTTAGTCCCGATAGCTATCGGGATGAAGCATAACGGTTTTGGATATGGCTAGTGCAGGATTTCAAGGCACTTACTTGTCCGAATAGCAATTAGTTAATTTTGTATAATTAATTTTCATTTTATCACTTTAGCCCGCATTTGCTATAGCCGATTTTGTGCTCACATTTTTATTTATTCAGTTCTTTTTCAATTTCTGCAATTAATTTTCCTGCTCTTTCCTTATGTCTTAATAAGATATTGGCAATTGTTTGTTTTCTTTGAAAGTCAAGTTTGACATGATTTCTACCAACAGGTTCAGTTATTAATTTAATAAGATTCTCTTTTCTGATAACCAAATCCTGAAAAATCAAAATGTCATCCGTATCTTCCAAATTGAATTGTTTTAAATCAACCTCAAATACATTTTCTCCAAAATAATAATAATCTTTAGCTACAGTAGAGCCTTCAGAATCCCAATCCATGAATGATTTTAAGAAAGTAACTCCAGAGGTATAATAATTATAAATTGCCTTGGAGAGACTGTCATTTTTTGAAATTTGTGTAATATCGGAACTTGTAATTTTATTAAAAGTAGAAGCATTGATTTCGTAATTACCTCGTTGTGTTCTTATCCTTGACGCAAGGCTATCTGCATCAATGTCATCAAAATTTGATATCTTCAGAAGGTACTTTCTTTGTTCAGCAACCGATTTGAAAAAATCAATTCTTCTACTAAATGCCGACGTATCAGATTTCATATCCTCTTGAATTCCCCGCAGAAAGAGAGTCATTTGCTTATCTGCAAGTTTCTGATTATTCCAGTTATTGATTGACAAGGCGATTAAAATCCCAATGACAACAAGTATAATTTCTCCGATTGCATA
>JBGSXJ010000099.1:0-3612 GCA_041751535.1 Aquaticitalea sp. | reverse complement strand
GAAATGTTTTATTGTCGGCCCAGTATTTTTGCCATTTGGCTTCTATGTCGTTAAAATTATAGTGCATAATAAGTATTTTCTCGCAAAGCCTCAAAGGCCCAATAAATGGAATGTGAACAACTTTGCGTCTCTGCGTCTTTGCGAGCATCATTAAAAAAGCAAATTTAAACTTATTATAACAATGTTGAAAGTTTAAACGTTGTAATCCGTAACAGAACAGAATTCTTTTATATTTTTACAGCATCAACTAAAATTTCTATGAGTTCATCGTTTGACAGATATCAAAAACGCAAGTTAATTTCCTCTTATTTTTCAGTCGTCATCAGTATTGCTTTGGTACTTTTCCTTTTGGGATGTCTTGGATTATTAGTAATCAACGCCAAAAAAGTGGCCGATCATTTTAAAGAACAGGTGGTCATGACCATTTATCTTAATGATACTGCAAAAGAAGTAGAAGTCAATCAGCTTGAGAAAAGTCTTGCGATGGCCGAATATACCAAAAGCACCCAATATGTGTCAAAAGAAGAAGCTGCTGAATCGATGAAGGCAGAAACTGGTGAAGATTTTATGGATTTTGTAGGTTATAATCCGCTGCAGAATTCCATTGATGTACATCTAAAAGCCGATTACGTTACCACAGAAACACTAGAAGGCATTACTGAAGAATTATCGAGCAAAAAGTTTATCGAAGAAATTCGATATGACAACGATTTGGTTGAATTGATGAATGATAATGTTAAGAAAATCACTTTTTGGGTTTTGGTCATCAGTGCTCTTTTTACCCTGATTGCAGTATTATTGATCAATAGTTCCATTCGTTTGGCCGTCTATTCAAAACGATTTATTATTAAAACCATGCAAATGGTAGGTGCTACAAAAACCTTTATCAGACGTCCTTTTGTTTATAAAAGTGTGCAATTGGGAATTATTGGTGCTGTAGTCGCATTGCTCGGAATGTCCATTGTGCTGTATTACCTCAATCAGACATTTCCAGAACTGGAATTGATCAAAAACCCGTTGATGCTTTTTGCTTTGTTTATTGGTGTGTTCTTAATGGGAATCTGCATAACTTGGGTAAGTACGTTTATCGCAACACAACGCTTTTTAAATTTGAAAACCGACCAATTATATTACTAGAAGGTTATCCTTTCTGAATTTTAGCGGTTGTTAACAGAAAGGTCTTAAATAAAATCTTTACTTTGCAAGCTTAAGATTATATCAACACTATCCATGGGAGAAAAAAAACGTAAGGAAACCATAAAGGGCGAATTTATTTTCGGAAAGAAAAACTACAAATTCATGCTTATCGGTTTAGGATTTATTGCACTTGGATTTATATTGATGGCTGGCGGTGGAAGCGATGATCCAAATGTTTACAATGATGCCATTTTTAGCTGGCGACGTATCCGACTGGCTCCAACCCTGATTTTAATTGGTTTTGCAATTGAAGTGTATGCCATCTTATTGAATCCGAATAAAGAAAAAAAATCCAAAACCTAAAATTCCAAATTCCAAAAAATTGCAACCGAATTGTATTGGATGCTGTTTTTAATTTTTTCCAAAACTATGGATTTATTAGACGCTATTATCCTTGCCATCATTGAAGGTGTAACAGAATATCTTCCAGTGTCTTCTACGGGTCATATGATTATCGCTTCGTCCTTTATGAAAATTGCGTCTGATGATTTTACCAAATTATTTACGATTGTTATTCAACTTGGAGCTATTCTGGCCGTGGTTGTCCTATATTTTAAACGATTTTTTCAAACTGTGGATTTTTATTTAAAATTATTGGTGGCAATTATTCCTGCCATTGTTTTAGGCTTGCTATTGAGTGATGTGATTGATGATTTATTGGAAAGTCCCTTAACTGTTGCCATCAGCTTAATTATTGGTGGACTCATCTTATTAAAAGTAGATGATTGGTTTAAATCCAATGAAGTTTATGATGAATCGCATCCGGACGCACACACCAAAATAAGTTATGCCACGGCATTAAAAATAGGATTCTTTCAATGTTTGGCAATGATTCCGGGAACTTCAAGAAGCGGCGCTTCCATAGTTGGTGGAATGACCCAAAAACTGAATCGAAAAACTGCTGCAGAATTTTCATTTTTCTTGGCAGTGCCTACGATGTTTGGGGCTACCGCAAAAAAAATGTATGATTATTTCCAAGACGGTTATGTTTTGAATGCTGACCAGATTAATTACTTAATCATTGGAAATATTATCGCCTTTGTGGTTGCTTTGATTGCCATTAAAAGCTTTATCGGTTATTTGAGTAAACACGGTTTTAAAATCTTTGGCTATTATCGCATCGTTCTTGGCATCGCCTTATTGGTAATTCATTATTTTATTTATAGCCTAACCGTCATTTGATGCAAACAGTTGAAGATTATACTTCGGGACAGATTTTGTTGATTGATAAACCCTTGCACTGGACTTCATTTCAAGTGGTGAATAAATTGCGTTGGGAAATCAGAAGGACATTCAACATCAAGAAAATTAAAGTAGGCCATGCGGGAACATTAGATCCTTTGGCAACGGGGTTATTGGTAATTTGCACCGGAAAAATGACTAAGCAAATCGATAGGTTTCAAGGTCAGATTAAAGAATATACAGGCACATTTGTTCTTGGTAGTACAACTCCATCTTTTGATTTGGAAACAGAGATCGACCAAATATTTCCAACAGAGCATCTTACGGAAGAACTTATTATTAAAGCTACTTCAGCATTTATTGGCAATATTCAACAAATTCCGCCAGTGTTCTCGGCCATTAAAAAGGATGGAAAACGGTTGTATGAGTTTGCTCGTGCAGGTGAAGAAGTCGAAATAAAATCAAGGAATGTCCATATTTCTGAATTCGACATCACTAAAATTGATGGAGAAAATGTTTCATTCAGAGTGGTTTGCAGCAAAGGAACTTACATACGTTCGTTGGCACACGATTTTGGTAAAGCCCTGAATTCCGGTGCGCATCTTTCAGCATTAAGACGCACAAAAATTGGCGATTTTGATGTGGATGACGCCCTTTCGCCTGAACAATTCATTGCTCTTCTTCCTCCGGTAAAAAAAGACGTTTAGGAAAGAATTGATAGAATTGTTGGATTTAGAACGCTCCAATTATCATAAACTACTCTTTTGGTATTTGAGAAATTAGTCTTGATTCTTGGTTCTAGCAGCGCAGCGGTCTTGGTTCTTTACCTGAAAAACAGTGAATTAAAATCCTAAAAGGATGTGAATTTTCTTCTGGATTAAGGTATTTATAAACTTTTTTTGTTATTTTGACGTATATTAAGGTGTACCAACCCACCAAAATTAAAACGAAACCTACTTGGAATTCATTGAAAAACATAAAGCAATGATCATCACGGCCTTGATAACAGGGACGTTGATTTTGGCTATGTTTAGTTTTAGCCTTACCAAGCATTCGGAATTTATGGCTGAAAGTTATTACGAAATTCAGCCCGAAAAAACACCAGAAGAGAAACGACTGGAGGAATTGGCTGTCAATGACCAATCGGCATCCGAAACCAATAAAGCCTTTAATGAAACAAGCGAGTTTAAGGAAATGATGAAAAATTTCAAATCCTTAAATTCCAACGATTTT
>JBGSXJ010000098.1:0-4400 GCA_041751535.1 Aquaticitalea sp. | reverse complement strand
CAAAAACTATACCTAATGTCGAATCTAACGAATTTAGCTTACTATAATTTCAAATGAACTGTTAAAACTTTCCATTGAAGCTTAACCGCAATTTCCGATTGTATTCCTCCATCAACCAATCTTTGTAATTTTGCGTGCTATTCATTATGCAATAGGAATACTGCTTGATGCGATATCCAATATCATCTTGCAACAATTGGGTCATGTTCCTTGCCTCTTGAATGGTTTCGCAGTTTTCAATGCAAATTTGAGAATGTTGCTCAATGGAGCGTTCGATTGCTGTAATAGATTTTAAACCGCGGTTTGTGGCATCTTTGTACTCTGCTTTGATGTCAAAATCAATGTCTTTAGATTTACGAAACTTTCTACGGATAGAATCTGGCATGACATACACAAATTCGCGCTCTATATCTTCATCGTTGCGAAGATTGTCGAGATACATATCGGGGTATTTAAAGATGTGCTGCCAATCTACCGATTGATTCCAGGGTCCAAAACGCACGACATTATTTCCCAAGTCCAATACCAAAAATTTATTTTTAGATTCCAAAATCCGGGATCCACGACCAATCATCTGAAAGTATAAAGTCAGTGACCGTGTGGCGCGATTGAGGATCACAGATTCTACGGTTGGTTCATCAAAACCAGTTGTTAAAATACTAACAGAAGTCAAGATGCCATCAGGTGTGTTCTTGAACCATTTTAGTATTTCCTTCCGTTCCTGTTTTCCGCAGGTGTTATCTAGATGTCGTATATTATAACCAGCACGCTTAAATGTATAATAGACTTCCTTTGACGTGTTGATGCCGTTATTAAAAATCAAGGTTTTCTTGCCTTTGGACATTTCCTCATAGGCAAACATCAATTTGCTCAACATATGGGAATTGGTGTAGAGCGCTTCTGATGATTTTACAGTATAATCACCATTGATACCAATTTTTAAAGTGTTCAGTTCTACATCAAAATTATATAATTCGGCTTGCGCCAAAAATCCATTTTTAATAAGGGTACTGATATCATCACCTACAATCAGCTTATTGTAGTTGTCTTTCATAGGTAATTTAATGTTGGAACTCAATGGTGTTGCAGTAACACCGAGAATCAAACAATTTTCAAAAAATTTGAAGAGCTTTCGGAATGAGTTGTAATGCGCTTCATCTATGATGACCAAGCCAACATCATCCAGTTTCAGTTTTTTATCATTCAAACGGTTGTTAAGGGTTTCAACCATTGCCACGAAGCATTTGTACTGATCTTGGTCAGGAAGTTCCTTTACTTTACTATTGATGATTTTATTCTTTACCTCGAACCCGGATAGCATTTTTGAAGTTTGTTTACACAATTCAATCCGATGTGTAAGAATGACCACTTTTTTGTCGTGATTTTGAATATAACGTCTCACGATTTCGGAGAAAACCACTGTTTTACCTCCTCCAGTTGGTAATTGATATAGCAAGTTAAAGTTCTGTCGAGAATTATCGAACACCTCAAAGATCCGATTTAAATCAGCGAGCTGATAATCATAAAGGTTCTTCTTGGTTTGTTGATTATTTACTATTTCGATAATACCTGACATACACGTAGCTTCTTCAAAAAAAATTCGTACAAAATTAAGGTTTTATCGGAGTTATCGGATGCTATTGTTGAAAAGATTTAACAAAAAAGGGAGAAACCATGACTGGCTTCTCCCTTTTTTCGTTTTTTTAAACATGCTGATTTTAAGAAACATCAATACGCTTTGCTAGTTTTTATTTCGCTTCTTTGCGTTTTGGTAGATGAATTATTAAGATTCCATTTGTGTATTTGGTATTGATTTTCTCGGATTCAATCGTTTCTGGCAGAGTAAAGTTTCTTTTAAAAGATGAATGACCAAACTGTCATTGTAAGGCTAATTTTTTGAAATAATCTGTTTTTTTTCAAGCTATATAAGTCAAATTGATATTTTAAAACCTCCTCTACTCTTTTGAAAACTAATATATTAATTGTTAAAATATGTTAAATCATTACTTTGTATTGCAAGGTACTGTAACAAATAATTTAATATCTCGTCTATCTTATATAAACAAACATTAACCAACAAAAATTTAGAAATTATGAGAACTTTAAACAACAACCACCTGACGCAAACTTTAATTCAAACTAAAAGCAACACCTGGAACAGTAAAAGACGTTTCAAAAATTAATCAACAAAAAAAATCAATCAAAAAAAACATAGAAATCATGTGAACTTTACACAGTAACAAATTGACAGGAACATTTCACAATACAAAAAGTGAAACTTGGAACAGCAAAAGACGTTATGTAAACTAACGCTTATCATCATCAATCAACAATTAAATCAATTACAATGAAAACTTTATCCAAAATCATCGATTCTTCCAACAGTATGAACGATGATACAGACAACGGAAGACCATTTCAATGTTTGTAAAAGCATAACTAATCAATCAAAAAACGACCTAACTGGCAAGCTCATCACTTGCCAGTTTTTTTTTGGCATTCTATTTGTGATTTCCTTAACACATCCTTAAAACTTCACATATGAAAAATTCAAGACACAGTGCTCCACAAGTGAATGCTGGCTCCATGGCCGATATCGCTTTTTTATTGCTGATTTTCTTTTTGGTAACTACCACAATTTCTGCTGATAAAGGCATAAATAGAAGGCTCCCAGAAAATTGTCCTCCCGGAACCGAATGCTCCACGGATATTAAAGAAAGGAATATTTTTAGAATTGCCATCAACGCAAATGACGAACTGATGGTGGAAGACGACATCATTTCCATGCATGATTTAAAATCTTTGGCCAAAGCGTTTTTGGATAATAATGGTAATGCTACTTGTGATTATTGTAACGGAAATAGCGACGCAAAATTTTCTGACCATCCTTCCGAAGCTGTTATTTCACTGCAAAATGACCAACAAACATCATACAGCATGTATATTGCAGTTCAAGATATTTTAACACAGGCTTATTATGAACTCCGTGAGGATTATGCGAAAAATGTTTTAGGTAAAACGCCGAGTGAATTGACTCAAGAAGATCTAAAATTGTTAAAAAAAGCTTATCCGTTTATTCTTTCGGAAGCGGAAACTAAAACGAAATAATTTCGTAATAATAAAAGACAGGAACTTTTTTTGAGTTCCCGTCTTTTTAAAAAATAGGATGCTTTTATTTTTTTTGCTCTAAATCCAACAAAAAGGCATACATCAATGCAATACGTTTGTATCTTTCAAAGCGCCCTGATGCGCCGCCGTGACCAGTTTCCATATTAGCATCCATAATCAAGACTTTGTCACCAGTTTTTAAGTCACGTAGTTTGGCCACCCATTTGGCAGGTTCCCAATATTGCACTTGACTGTCCCAATATCCTGTAGTTACTAACATATTTGGATAAGCTTGTGCCTTGACATTGTCATACGGAGAATACGATTTCATATAGTCATAAGACTCTTTTTGTTTTGGATTTCCCCATTCATCAAATTCAAAAGTTGTCAATGGAATGGTTTCATCCAACATGGTGGACACCACATCTACAAAAGGAACAGCGGCAATTACACCATGAAATAAATCGGGTCTCATATTCACTACGGCACCTACAAGCAAGCCGCCGGCACTTCCACCCAGGGCGTACATATGGTCTTTACTTGTGTAACCTTGTGCGACCAAAAACTCGCCACAATCAATAAAATCTGTAAACGTGTTTTTCTTTTTTAATAATTTTCCGCTTTCATACCAATCACGACCCATTTCCTGTCCTCCTCGTATGTGTGCGATGGCATAGACAAATCCTCTGTCTAACAGACTTAATATATCCGACTTAAAACTGGCTTCTTGAATGCTTCCATAAGAACCATAACCATATAGCAACAAAGGGTTTTTTCCATTTTTGGTAATACCGTTTTTGTAAACAATGGAAATAGGAATTTTAGTGCCATCGGTAGCGGTGGCAAATAAACGTTGGGATGTGTAGTTTTCTGATGAAAAATTACCACCGACCACCTCGTCTTGTTTTAGTAATTTTTGCTCTTTGGTATCCATATTAAATTCGTAGGTACTCATAGGTGTGGTCAGCGATGTGTATGAATAACGGAGTATATTGGTATCAAAATCCAAGTTGCCTGAAGTATAGGCCAAATAACTTGGATCATTAAATTTGAGGTAATAATCGGTTGATTTATTCCAGGTCATAACTCTTATATTCCTTAAGCCATTTTTGCGTTCTGTAACTACTAAATTGTTATTAAAAAGCTCATAATCTTGAAAAAAGACATCCTCCCGATGAGCAATTACATCTGTCCAATTACTTTTAGAGGTTGCATTAATTGGAGTTTTTACGAGTTTGAAATTTTTGGCATTCAGATTGGTTCTAATATAAAAATCATTGCCAAAATGATCT
>JBGSXJ010000097.1:0-4122 GCA_041751535.1 Aquaticitalea sp. | reverse complement strand
TCGTCATGCAATACATTGTTGGAAAACTTGGTATATAGTGAAGATAATTCTTTATCGATATCTGCATAACGTTTCTTCTTTTCAGCATCGAGATTGGCGCCTTCCATTTCAAATCGCTTATAAATTAAATCAACGACTCGCAGCTGATCATCTTCCAAAGGATTCTTTTGAGATGCATCATAAACTGATTTAATACGTTTGAATAGTTTTTCGTTTTGAGAAATTTTAGAACCGTACTCAGATAATTTAGGAGCTAACTCGGTTTGAATATCCCTAAATTCAGGAGACGATTGGTTACTGCTTAAAATGCCATAATACTTATAAACCCTATCCAGTTCTTTTCCAGAACTTTCCATGGCCATAATGGTGTTTTCGAATGTTGGAGCCTCTGGATTGTTTGCGATCTTATCGATTTCTGCCAAGCTTAATTCCATGCCTTTTTCCATGGCTTCCTTGACGTCGTCCACATTCATTTTGTCAAACGCTGGAACGCCTTCGTAAGGACCAGTCCATTCTTGTAGTAATACATTGTCATATTTCATTGATGTGTCTTCTTTCTTTTCGGATTCATTACAGCTAGTAAAAGCAATCAAAGCGCATAAGCCAAGCGTTTTCATCTGTTTTAAGTTAGTTTGTTTTTTCATTGGTTATTTTAATTAAATTTTCATCTAACAAGATATAGTTTTTAAGACGGAATAATCTTAATTATTCAATAATTTCCACTTTACGAATATAGACATTGTGTATAGGCCATTGGGAATCGTCGGTTTCCTGTGCTGCAATTTGATCAACCACATCCATACCATCAATTACTTTTCCAAAGGCAGTATACTGGCCGTCTAGATGATGGGCACCGTTGGTTCCTTGCACAATAAAAAACTGATACGGTGATGCCATTTTATAAGCGTTTTCTATTTCGCTACTTGGCATGCTCACGGTGCCTCTGGTGTGTTTAAAACCCCGTTTGGTGTCAGGTGGCAAAAGATACTTCCCGATTTTATTGCGTCGTTCGGCGATTTCGATTTCATCACTGCTGCCACCTTGAATCACGAAATTTTCAACCACTCTATAAAACTGGGTGTTGTCAAAATAATGCTGTTTGGTAAGGAATATAAAATTTGATCGATGGTATTTGGTTTCCGTAAATAACTGAATATCAATTGTGCCGAAATCGGTGGTAATACGTACTTTATCTTCCTTGTGTTCTTTATCATAGTCTTGAAAAAAGGTCATGGCATTGTCATCAGTCAATCGGGGTATGTCCCTTTCCGGTTTCTTGACGGAATCTTCTTTCGCTTCACTTTTGATTTCCCGCGAATCTTTTGTAGCAGTATTTTTTTTCTGCCTAGTTTGTTTATCTTCACAATTGAATAGTAAAAAACAAATCATCAGCAATTTTAGAATTTTCATATCACAATGAATTTTGAAACATTTTTAAAATCAATTTCAAAAATAGAACAAATACCACTACCAGGTTTGGCTTCACAGATCAAAATGTCACCACCATTTCGTTTGGAATTGATGGAACAGCAATTGGAAGCCATGAAAACATCCAAAAAGGCAGCTGTCATGGCTTTGTTCTATCCTGATGAAAGGCAAGTTACAAAACTCATTTTAATTTTAAGGAACACTTACAAAGGCGTGCATTCTGCTCAAGTTGGATTTCCGGGCGGAAAAGTTGAAGAAAGCGATGTGTCGTTAAAACATACGGCCTTGCGCGAAACCTTCGAGGAGGTGGGAGTACATATGGACAGCATCAAAGTTTTAAAATCCATGACTGAACTTTACATTCCACCGAGCAATTTTACGGTCTATCCATTTATTGGGGTGACCCATAAAACACCATTATTTGTAAAGCAGGATGACGAAGTGGAAGGCCTTATCGAGGTTTTATTCACTGATTTTTTAGATGATTTTTCCATGACTTCCGTAAAAGTGATGACCTCTATGCAAACAGAAATGCTAGTACCTGCTTTTGAATTGAATGGGCACATTGTATGGGGAGCCACAGCCATGATGCTGAGTGAGCTAAAAGACTTGTTAAAAATGTGCTGTAAGTAACGGATTTTAGTAAATTTGTCCTTCGACTAATAATACATTAATGGGATTATTCAAAAGAAACCCCTTTGGACATATACTTATTGTAAAAAAATGGCTAATCAGGGTTTTGGGCGCCATGACGCACAGACGATATAGGGGATTTAATGAGCTGCAGATAGATGGATCGGAAATCATCAGGGATCTTCCAGACACCAATGTGTTATTCATTTCCAACCATCAAACGTATTTTGCGGATGTTGTAGCAATGTTTCACGTGTTTAATGCGAGCTTAAGCCAAAGGGACGATAATATAAAGAATATTGGTTATCTATGGAATCCGAAGCTAAACATCTATTACGTGGCGGCCAAAGAGACCATGAATTCAGGCATATTGCCTAAAATTATGGCTTATGTTGGTTCCATTAGTATTGAGCGTACATGGCGTGCAGAAGGGCAAAATGTCAACCGCCAAGTGAAAATGAGTGACATAACCGCCATTTCTAAAGCCTTGGATGATGGTTGGGTCATTACCTTTCCGCAAGGCACGACCACACCTTTTAAGCCCATCAGAAAAGGGACTGCACATATTATCAAAAGATACAAGCCGATCGTGGTGCCAATTGTTATTGATGGTTTTAGACGTTCTTTTGACAAAAAGGGTTTGCGCGTTAAAAAGAAAAATATCCTTCAATCCATGGAAATCAAAGCGCCATTGGTCATTGATTATGAAAATGAAAGTATTGATCAAATAGTTGAAAAAATAGAATATGCCATCGAGCAGCACCCTTCGTTCTTAAAAGTTATCCCACAAGAAGAGCTAATGGCAGAAGAGGAGTTAAACCGCCTACGTAAATGGAAGTTGGAGAATTAGATTAAAGTCTATACTTCATTACATTTCCAGTTTCCCCAATTCTTTATAGTTTCTGTTGAGTCGCTTTAAAAGAATGCCATAAATCAACCAGTATAAGAACAATAAGATTGCAATGGCTCCTACTAAAAATACAGCCGTAACCAATATAACCCTAGCATAGAATACAAATAAATTGCCATTGGCAGCAGCAGAATGCGCCAAGTCTATGATTTCCGGATTTTGATCAAACTGAATGAAAAGTCCAATAGCTGTGGCTGCAACCAAGTATACGAGATTGAATGCCACATAGTTTTTTACGGTGCGTCGAGTCTTCAATATGTTTTCCATCAATATTTTGGCGTTATCAGTTGCCGAGATTCTTTGATAGTTCCTATAGAACAAATAAAAGAAATACGCCAAAATAGCATAGCCAATGACGGTTATGGGGATAATCAAATAATCGACGTTCAAGTTATTGAAATCCTTCATGCTTTGGCTGTCTTTACAGGCAAAGGCAATAAAGGTCCAAAATATAAACTCAAGTAGACTGATAATAAAGATCCACTTTACGATGGAAGAGGACTTTCTTAAAATCATCTTATAAATTTCATTATAAGATACTTTTGGAAAATTTGCATTGTCCTTATTCCAATCTTTTTTTAATAATTCCAATTCATCCATAAGCTTACGGATTTAGTATTGTTTTTAATTTTGTCTTTACCCTATTCATTTTCACTCTTGCATTTACTTCGCTAATCCCGAGGGTATCGCTAATTTCTCTATAATCTTTATCTTCGAGATACAAAAACACCAACGCTTTTTCAATGTCGTTGAGTTGATGCACTGCCTGATATAATAATTTTAATTGTTGCTCTTCAGTATCATCATAGGGCTCTGCTTTTATTTTAAACTGCATCAATTCTATATCAGTCGTATTGATGCTTCGTTTGGATTTTCTATACAGTGTTATTGCCGTATTTAAACCCACCCGATACATCCATGTACTGAACTTTGAATCGCCACGAAACTTGGGAAATGCCTTCCATAATTGGATGGTAATTTCCTGAAACAAATCATTGTGCGCGTCCTGATTATTGGTGTATAAACGGCAGACTTTATGCACGATGTTTTGGTGCTGTTCAAGTTGTTCAACAAAGCTATGTTCTAGTTCCTTGTTCAAATCGATTAGTTAGTTTTAGTTGAGGTATTAGTATGCATTGCTGCTCATTTGT
>JBGSXJ010000096.1:0-16606 GCA_041751535.1 Aquaticitalea sp. | reverse complement strand
CATGTGGGCCAATGAAAGTTGGGGACGTTATTGGGGTTGGGATCCAAAAGAAACTTGGGCCTTGATTAGTATTATGGTGTATGCTTTCGTTATTCACATGCGCTTGGTACCAGGGCTTCGGGGTCGTTTTAGTTTTAATCTGGCATCCATCATCGCTTTTGGAAGCATTATGATGACCTATTTCGGAGTTAACTTTTATCTGTCTGGACTGCATGCCTATGCAAGTGGTGATCAGATCGTAAGTTTTAAGTTTATTATTTTAACGCTCGTCATAATAGCGATACTTGGGTTTTTCGCTTACAGAAAACATTTAAAATATTACAAAAAGTAATTTCGTTAAGTTGAATAATTATGATAAACTTAGATGTTTCATTTTCATATTGAGTTAATTTTGCAGCCAAATAATTAAGAATTTGGTACGCGAAATTGTTACAGCTATGTTGTGGAGTATATCTCCGCTAGGGGAAGCCAAAGTAGGAATTCCTTATGCTATTTTTAACGGCGTCAATATCTATATAGCTTTTCTAGTTTGCTTTCTTGCCAATGTTTTAGTGTATCCGCTGATGTCCTTTTTTCTAAACTACATCAACCGTCACTTTTTGAAATGGCGGTTTTATAAAAAATCAGCTATTTACGTGGCTAAAAAAGCCAAATTCGGTGCTGGAAACAATATCCAGAAATATGGATTTTGGGGTCTGTTAATCTTTGTCATGGCACCTATTCCCGGAACAGGCGTATACGCTGGAACCATTGCCGCCTACCTATTTGGTATTGAACGCAAACGCGCTTTTTTGGCCTGTACCATAGGTATATTTCTGTCCTGTGTAATTGTCTGGGTATTTACAGTATTGACATTAGATCAAGTTTCTTAATATCTATACCGCATACTGCGAAAACAGTTCCGCAACTTTAGCATAATGAAGGTCCTTAAAGTCACTCACCACCACATCGGCTAGCGAGTAATCCTGATCTTCGGAGTGCAAACTATCATAGCCAACACAAAAAATTCCGGCTTCCTTTGCTGCTACAATTCCATTTGTGGAGTCTTCAATCACCATACATTGATGTGGTTTAAATCCGGATGCCGCTGCCGCTTTTTCAAAAATTTCAGGATGAGGTTTGGAGGCTTCCAAATCCGCGCCACTCAACTTTGCTACAAAATAGCGATCCAGATCAAATCGTTTAAAAATTGCATTGATATTGTACATAGATGCCGAGGAAGCCAAAACCAGACTCAATCCTTTGCTATGGTACTCTTTTATGATCTCTAAAACACCATCCAATAGCGCCAATGACATGTCTGTATCAAACAATTGTTTAAAATGATCGCGCTTAATGTCCACTAGGGTTGCGGGTCCAATAGGTAAATTAAAATGGTTGCACAAGGTTCTACAAATGGTTAGAGTAGTCTGTCCGGTAAATGAGGCGTATTGGGCGTCAGTCACTTCAATATTAACATCATCAAACATTCTATAATAAGCATTTTTGTGGAGAGGTTCGGTGTTTACAATAACACCGTCCATGTCAAAAAGTACAGCTTTAAGCATAAGATAGAGATTGGTTTTCACGAATGTAGGGATTTGATATAAAAATAAACAGATTATTAGATGAAGTCCCAAATTTTCAAGACATAACAACATTTTTCGTAATTTTGAGACATCAATCAGAAAGCTTCATAATAGGAATTAACAATTAATAACAAACCACTAATATTCAAATTACATGTCAAAAACTAAATACGGTCTCAATACCATTTGTACGCATGTTGGGGAGATCAAGGATGAACAGTTCAAAGGTGCAGTATCACCAATATATATGTCCACATCTTATCAGTTTGATGATGTCGATGTAAAGCGTTACCCTCGCTATTTTAATACGCCCAATCAAGAACATTTGTCCAAAAAAATTGCAGCATTGGAACATGCGGAGGCTGCCATGATTTTTGGAAGTGGTATGGCTGCCGTGAGTACGGCACTGTTGGCATTTTTAAAACATGGCGATCATATCGTGGTTCAAAATACATTGTATGGTGGAACTAGTAATTTTATAAAGGAAGAATTCCCAAAATATGGTATCGAATTTACGTTTACCGATGGATATGAAGTTTCCGATTTTGAAGCAGCCATTCGTTCCAATACAAAAGTGATTCATATCGAAACACCATCCAACCCGTTGTTGACCATTACAGATATCAAAGGCATCGCAGATCTGGCAAAGTCCAAGGGGCTAATTACGACCATCGATAACACATTTGCAAGTCCAATTAATCAGAACCCAATTGACTTCGGAATTGATATCGTCCTGCACTCGGCAACGAAGTATTTAGGTGGCCACTCCGATATTCTTGCTGGCGCCGTAGCGTGTAGCAACGCCCATATGGAAATTATTTGGAATGTAGCCAAAAACCTGGGAGGAAGTTTAAGTGATTTCACCGTATGGATGTTAGAAAGAAGCATGAAAACATTGGCCTTACGGGTCAAAGCCCAAAATAGAAATGCCAAGAAAATGGCCAAGTTTTTATCCGAACATGAAGATGTTAAACAGGTTTATTATCCCGGATTAAAAAGCCATCCACAATATGAATTGGCAAAATCACAGATGAAAGGTTTTGGAGGCATGCTTTCCTTCGAATTGGCGGACGGATTGGATGCCATGCAATTTCAGAAGGCATTACAATTGATAAAATCTTCCATGAGTTTGGCTGGCGTTGAAAGCACCGTATTGTCACCGCATAAAACATCCCATTCCTTATTGACACAAAAAGAGCGCGATGCCATTGGCGTCAGCGACAACCTCATACGTTTCTCTGTCGGAATTGAATCCAAACAAGACTTAATGGACGATATAGAGCAGGCACTTGCGAAAGTGAAAAAGGAACATCTCCTAGTTAAAAATTCATAAAGCCATGTAGTGCGTGTCAACGTTTATCGGAATATTAAAACAAATCGATTAGTTCGTACTTAAAACATTAGAAAGCCTTTGCATAAAAACAACCTTCATAACCATTCGTATGATTTTGATGTGTTAACCCAGAAGTGGGAACCATTAATGCCACACGTCTTTGTCAATGACTATCAAACGCAAACCATCGATTTCTCCAACCCCAAAGCGGTAAAAGAATTGAATAGGGCGCTGTTGATTTCATATCACGATATTGTTTATTGGGAGTTTCCTGATGAAAATCTATGTCCACCCATACCGAGTAGGGCAGATTACATTTATCATTTGGCAGATCTTTTAAGACGAAGTGGTTGTGATGGCAATTTGAACATATTGGATATTGGCACTGGTGCTTCATGCATTTATCCATTGCTTGGTCATTCTATTTATAAATGGAATTTTGTCGCTACAGACATTGATCGAGAATCTCTTGAAGTAGCACAGAAGATAGTAGATAAAAACAAATTGTCTGGCACCATAGAATTACGGCTTCAAGATGACGAAATGCAAATCCTCAATGGCATTATAAAACCTTCAGAAACCTTCGCTGCGAGCATGTGCAATCCTCCATTTTTTAAAAGTGAAGAAGAAGCATGGGACGCTACCAAAACAAAGTTGAAAGGATTGGGAAAACAAAAGGATACATTGGTCAGGAATTTCAGTGGAACCACAAAGGAATTGAGTTATAAAGGAGGTGAAAAAGCATTTGTTCACAATTATTTGTATCAAAGCTCAAAATTTAAACAAAGCTGTTTTTGGTTTACCTGTTTGGTATCCAATGTAAGCCATGTCCGATCTATGAAGGAGTCATTAGAAAAGTTGGGAGCCACTGATTTCCAAGTGCTGGACATGATTCAGGGCAATAAAGTGAGCAGGGTAGTGGCATGGACTTATTTGACGGCAGACGAACAAAAAGAATGGCATAAAAATAATTAAGATGAAATTAGATATATTGGCATTTGGATCTCATCCCGATGATGTGGAATTAGGTTGTGGAGCCACGATTGCAAAAGAAGTTCAGCGCGGCAAAAAAGTCGGTATAATCGATTTAACGCGTGGTGAGCTGGGAACCCGAGGTACAGCAGAGACAAGAGATGAGGAAGCCAAAGACGCTGCTCAAATTTTGGGCGTAGTGGTTCGGGAAAATTTAGAGTTTGCTGATGGTTTTTTTGTGAATGATAAGACCCATCAAATAGAAGTCATTAAAATGATCCGTAAATATCAACCGGAAATTGTGCTTTGTAATACCATAGAAGACCGACATATTGACCATGCAAAAGGAAGTCAATTGGTGAGTGATGCTTGTTTTTTGAGTGGGTTGATGAAAATTGAGACGGAACTCGATGGAAATGTACAACATCACTGGCGACCAAAGCAGGTGTTTCATTTCATCCAATGGAAAAACATCGAGCCCGATGTTGTTGTAGACGTGTCTGGGTTTATTGACACGAAGATGAAAGCCGTATTGGCATACAAAACACAGTTTTACGACCCAAATAGCAGTCTGCCGGAAACCCCAATTTCCAGTAAAAATTTTACAGATAGTGTAGAATATCGGGCCAGGGATTTAGGACGAATCATAGGAGTGGAACACGGCGAAGGTTTCACGGTGGAGCGTTATGTTGCCGTCAATAGTATGTTTGATTTAATTTGATTTTTTTCAAAAAAATCTTTGCAATAACTCTTAAATAAATTACATTTGCACCTGCCTGACGGCATAGGCAGGCACGCATTTTAGAATGCGGCTACATGGTGGTTGTAGCTCAGTTGGTTAGAGCATCGGTTTGTGGTACCGAGGGTCGCCGGTTCGAGCCCGGTCTTCCACCCAGAACTAAAGTCTTCAAAGAAATTTGAGGGCTTTTTTTGTACGATATGTTGAAAATTGACAGGAGGGCAAGAAAGTTGTGAAGAGTCCATGACTTCCAATGTTTTTATACAATGCTAATGGTCGTTTTTATTAGTCCAGAAAGTTTCCGTTAAATAAAAAACTGTGTCTATAAAATATAATAAACCATTTCTTGTTAAAACATTTTCATCATGAAGATCTTCCAAAATGATTCCCAAATCGGGATTATAATAATCATTATTTCGGTTATTTTCAAAACCATTTAAGATCAAAAATTCCTTCACTTTTGAGAGATCAGTGTTTTCAGTTATTAAAACATAGGATTGTTGTACAACGGAATATAACACATCATTTTCATTTATGAAGCCAATTAAATCATAGGCCGTATCGGGAAAGAAATAATTATGCAAAAGCAAATTGTAAAAGTAATCTCTCCAGGAAGTGTAATAAATACTATCGTTTAATTTTAAAACAGTTTGAGTGTCTTTAAGATAAACTCTTTGTTCTGCTCCTTCACTAACATACTGCGAAGTATCAATTTTTATCCAAAGATTATTATTTGAAATATAATGTGTTAATCTCTCTGCTTCTTCTTTTTTGAAATGCTTATCGATTTCAAAAATTCTACTTGTTTTCGCGCTATTGTCAAGGTAACTGGAGATTGCTTGGATAATTGTTCCAAACCTAATTTTGCTCTTTCCTGAAAGGACATTATGTAGTTCATTTTTTATATGGCTTTGCATTGACAAATATATAAAACTTTATAATAAGGATCGAAAAATGGTAATGAAAACGGCCTCCACAATAATGACCGCGAGAGTGTTAAATGATTATTAACATATATTATCTCATTTAGCCTATAAGGGTTACATTGTTTTCGATTTCTTCTGTATTCTCAATAATCGCTCAAACAGTCTTTCTCCCAGAACTAAAGTCTTCAAAGAAATTGAGGACTTTTTTTGTGTGCATTCATTACTTATAGAAAATAACAAAGGGAAAAAATAATGATAAACATTATTAGATCCCTTTGCTTGTTGTATTCCTGTTCTTGGCATTATCCAAGTAAGTACAATGGGTATATTCTCAGCCACTTTGAACGGCACCCCAATACAATTATAAATGTAATCAAAAATTTTGAATATATGATGGGATTAGGATGAATTTAACATTCTTAAATCTATGAAACTAAAAAACCTCGAGTTTAAATCTCGAGGCCTTTATTATTTTGTGTGAGCGATAGAAGCGGTATCCTTTTTGGGGCCTTTGCGCCAAAAAGATTTAGCGGATAGCGCGACCTCCAGGGCTGTCTTGCCATGGAGGGCACACCATTATTATTGTTCTGACGCTTTATCAACGATTATTTTTTGATCTCTGTTTGCAAGTTCCCAAGCGGTATAAAAAACCAAGCGTGCACGGTTTTCTAAAAGGTCGTATTCTATTTTATCGGGTGTATCGCTAGGTTTGTGATAGTCGTCATGGGTACCGTTAAAATAAAATATCACTGGAATGTTGTTCTTTGCAAAGTTGTAATGATCTGAACGGTAATAATAACGATTTGGATCGTTTTCATCGTTGTATGTATAATCTAACGTAATATTGGCGTATTTTTTATTGACCTCTTCCGAAATGTTATGAAGGTTAGTGCTTAATTTGTCGGAACCAATAAGATAAATATAATTACGTTCGCCAGTGCGTTTTGGGTCTGTACGCCCAATCATGTCGATATTGAGGTTGGTCATGGTGTTTTCCAAAGGAAAAATGGGGTCAATGTCGGTGTAATATCTTGAACCCAAAAGTCCTTTTTCTTCAGCCGTAACGTGAAGAAACAATATGGAACGTTTTGGTCCATGGCCTGCATCTACTGCTTGTTTGAATGCTTGGGCAATTTCGACGATCGCCACTGTGCCAGAACCATCATCATCAGCACCGTTGTAGATCTCGCCGTCCTTGATGCCTTCGTGATCCAAATGTGCTGAAATAACGATAATTTCATCCGGTTTTTCTGAGCCTTTAATGTAGGCAACCACATTTTCTGACATTACCTCATCCGATTTGTTTTCTAGGGAAATGGTCAGTGCCGCAGGAACCACTTTTGGTACGTCAGTCTCTACGATGTCAGCATACAAGGCTTTTCCAAGAGTTTCATTAATCATAAATATCGACATCTTCTCTTCATTGGTTTTTAGTGAAAGTCTGCCACTGCCAGTTCCTGACTTTATGGCGTTCGATAGATATTGTGAGTACATAGCAAACTGTGCATCATCCATCAATATGAGTGCTTTAGCTCCTTTGTCTATTGCGACATTTCTTTTTGAGGCCTGGGCTTGTCTTCCATTGGTCCATTTTGTTGCTTCTATCTTCCCAGAAGTGATGTAAGTGCCATCAGCGTTTTTTGGCTCTCCAGCTTTTATCAAGACTACTTTTCCTTTGACATCGATGTTTTTATAATCGGAATAGTTGTCGGTTTCGATACCATAGCCCGCATATACAATTTCGCTAGGTTTGATGGTTTGTGTATCACCGGTTAAAGCAATTAAGTGTTCAAAATTATTATAGACCTTATCGTTTACGGTCATTGTTGCTGTTGGGAAATTCTGCTTTTCAAATGGTACTTCCTGAAAATAATCATCGCCGCCCAAAGGTGAAGGAATGCCCATGGTGACGTATTTTTGTTTTAAATATTCCACAGCTTTTTTCTGACCGGGTTCGCCAGTTTCGCGTCCTTCAAACTCATCAGAAGAGTATGTGTAAAGCATGTCTTTGAGTTCGGCAGATGTTATGGTGTTGCCATAGACCGTTGGGTCAACGGGTTGCATTGGCTTATTTTGAACAGTTTTTTGGGATGTGCCACAACTAAATATTAGAAGCGCTGTAGCAATGGAAAGGAATGATTTTTTCATCAAGTGTAATGTTAATTATTTACGGAACACGATATTACGAAAAACAAAAGAATAAGTAATTTTTCGTAATATTCTTTTAACAAAGTTTAACTAAATCAAATTTTTAAAGGCTCTAATCTTTTTTCGGCATTTGCGATGTACCATGCCGTTGTAAAAATGAGTTTTGTACGTTTTTCCAATAAGGGATAATTGATTTTATCGGCCGTATCACTTGGCCGGTGATAATCTTCATGCTCGCCATTAAAATAAAAAATAACAGGCACACCTTTTTGGGCAAAATTGTAATGGTCAGATCGGTAATAGTAGCGATTTGTGTCGTTTTCCAAATTGTACTTATAATCAAGTTCCAATTGTGTAAACTCATTATTGGCAACTTCAGAAATATAATGTAATTCTGTACTAATACGATCGGAACCAATAACATATATATAATTGGGTTGATTTTTATGAAGTTCATCAACCCTTCCAATCATGTCTATGTTTAAATTGGCAATGGTATTTTCTAGCGAAAAAATAGGGTGCGCTATGTAATATCTTGAGCCATATAATCCTTCTTCTTCACCAGTAAGATGCAAAAAAAGGATACTCCGTTTCGGTCCATAGCCTTGTTGTTGGGCAATTTTGAATGCTTGTGCAATTTCTAAGATAGAAGAGGTCCCGGAGCCATTGTCATCAGCACCATTATGGATAACGCCATCCAACACCCCCAAATGATCGGAATGTGCCGAAATGACAATAATTTCTTCAGGAAATTCCGAACCTTTAATGTAAGCCACAACATTTTGTGAACTTTTGATACCATTGGAGAAAAATGATTCAGGTATATGTTGGTAATAATCATCACCGCCCAAAGGAGATGCTATATCTTGAGCTATGTAAAAGTCCTTTAAAAATTTGCAAGCCCTATGATGTCCTTGTTCACCCGTTTTTCGTCCTTCAATTTCATCGGAGGCTAATTCATAAACAAGATCCTTGAGTTCATTGGCGGTAATTGTATTGGCGAATTCA
Organism: Aquaticitalea sp.; assembly: GCA_041751535.1. Classification (GTDB taxonomy): domain Bacteria; phylum Bacteroidota; class Bacteroidia; order Flavobacteriales; family Flavobacteriaceae; genus JBPOFM01. The sequence goes on along the minus strand of JBGSXJ010000096.1, from coordinate 7,912 downwards.
TTGATTTTGCTTGTATTCTCAAAATTAACGCTGTCCCTTAAATCCTGAAGTTTTTCGCTATGCCTTTTATTTGCACAAGTACCTACAAGTGTTAATGCGGCAGCAAACAGGATTACTTTCATGTATAATTGGCAATTTTTTTCAAATAAAACAAAAAATAAGGTAATACAGAAACATTCCTTAATTTTTTATGGCAAAGAATCAATTTCAGAGAAATTGGGTTCATCTTCTGTGTCTATTTCCATGTCGTCTAAATCCAAACCTTCCAGTTCTTCAATGGCTTCTTTTTCCGATTCTTTTACCTTGAGTTCAAGACTTTCAATATTGCCTACTTCAGCAACATTAAAAACAGCTTTGTACGTGGTGATTGTTAACGAGATGATAGTCAATAGCAAAATAAGTTGAATGGATTTTGTGGGATATTGTTTTTGTCTTGAAAGATAAAACGCGATGAAGCCACATATCAACGCCAAAACTGCAGGAATAAAAGCAATATTTGACAAAGGACTCACCGATAGAATAACTGCCAAAATTGAAGTGATAAATCCGAGAATAATCAAAAAGCGTCTCATAATATTAGTTTTTAAGTCCTGATGCTGATTTTATCTTTAGTTCGCCAGTGCCGACAGCAATTTTGAATTTTGCGTACACGGGGATTTTATTTCCATCGGCTGTGAGCCACAACAAATTTTCGTTGGTGCCCTTTAGCGCATCATCGTTTTTTAAACTGATGGCCAATTTATAACATTCCTTTTTGCCAAGATTTGTATTGATGGTTTCCTTCTTTAGATATTTAACGCTGATGATCAGTTCTTCTTCGTCAAACAAAAAGGTGAAGTTTTGAATATCCCCTGGGCTTGCTTTATGGATATCCAAATTCCTTATATGATAGATGGTTGATACGATATCCCTAGTATTTGCACCTATCTTTAAGGTTTTGTTTTCTGCAGTATTCTTTTTCTTCAAAGTGCTTTCAACCGTTCGGGTTTTATGGTTGAACTTATACTGCATGAATTTATAGTAACTCCCTTCATTGATATCTCTCTTATGTAAAAAAGGAAGTAAAGTGGTCCTGCTGACATAGCTTTCATATAAATCCCTTATTTTAAAGTAATTATCAAAACTACTGTAGGTGGCTGCGGTGCATTTAAGCCTCAAAAGAGTTGTGTTGGAAGTGTTTACCTCACTGGTTTCCATGGTTACTTGTGCTATCTCGGTAAGTAGCCCAGACATGTTGTAAGATGCTGAAAAAGTCAGGTTCTCATTGGAGCCTATGGATGTATTCTGGGCAAAGGTAGACGTGCAAACAATGGCATAAGCAAAAAGCAAAAAGTGTTTCATAACGATGTTTAGGTTTCAAATATACAAGTTAACCATTAATTATTTCGAAAAACATTCAATACTCAAGAATTGAGCCAGCTAGAAAAAGTTAAAGATTTATTAAAAAATCTATTGCATTAAAAACCTATTCGAATGAGTCATAAAAGGTTTATATGATAGACTACTTTTATAGTATTAAATTTTTAACTTTAAAAACAAACTATTATGAATTCAGATCAATTTGAAGGTAAATGGAAACAAATCAAGGGTGATTTTAAGAAAAAATATGGTAAAATCACTGATGATGAATATACCGAATCCGAAGGTAACTTTGATAAACTTGCAGGAAAAGTGCAAGAGCGTTATGGTAAATCCAAAGAAGATTTAAAAAGCGAAATTGACAATTGGTAAAACCAATCTAAGTCAATTTAAGAAACTCCCACAATTCATATTATGGGAGTTTTTTTATGCATTGTTTTTGCATGCAAGCATTCTTTATTCATGTTTTTTTATTAGGAATTGAAAAGTACAAACATGATAAATGTCATAGTCCTTTAATCAGATCATTCAAATCTTTGCAAAAGATATGGATGAGAAAACTATTTTGGAATTAAGTCAATGCTTTCATTGTGGTGATCCTTGTAAAAAGGAAATCATCAGCTTTGAAGAAAAATCATTTTGTTGCAACGGTTGCAAGACGGTTTACGAACTGTTTTCTGAAAATGACTTGACCTGTTATTATGATTTGCAGTCTTCTCCTGGAGCAATTCCAAAAGACATTGAAGGCAAATATGATTTTTTAAGCCAGCAGAATATCATTGAAAAACTTACCGAATTTGATGATGGTGAAACCCAAATCGTAACACTTTCAATCCCTTACATTCATTGTAGTTCTTGTATTTGGATTTTAGAAAACCTGAACAAACTCAATAAACATATCACTTCTTCACAAGTAAACTTTGGGAAGAAGAATGTAAGGATTACTTATAATTCCAAAAAATATTCCCTGAAAGAGGTTGTTCTACTTTTGTGTTCCATTGGATATGAACCCTATATTTCTCTTGAAGATTTTAAAACAGGACAACAAAATATTAACCGTTCATTGATTTATAAAGTTGCTATTGCGGGTTTTGCTTTTGGGAATGTGATGTTCCTCTCCTTTCCGGAATATTTTGAGGTTGGGGAGTTTTGGATTGATCAGTACAAGCACACATTTAGATGGTTGATGTTCTTATTTTCATTACCCGTGGTATTTTATTCAGGTTCGGATTATTTTATTTCGGCATACAAAGGGCTCCGAGCTAAAATGCTCAATATTGATGTTCCAATTGCTTTAGGGATAGCTGTTTTATTCCTCCGAAGTACTTCAGATATCCTATTTGATTTGGGATCAGGTTTTTTTGACAGTCTTACCGGATTGGTATTCTTCTTATTGCTTGGAAGGTATTTTCAGCAGAAAACATATCAATATTTGTCTTTTGAACGCGATTATAAATCTTACTTCCCCATTGCGGTTACTAAAATTGAGATGTATGGTACCGAACTTCCCATACAGGTTTATGATATTCAAAAAGGGGATAGGTTGCTCATTCGTAACGAAGAATTAATCCCAGTAGATGGTATTCTAATCAAGGGAAATGCATCCATTGATTATGGATTTGTAACGGGCGAATCAGCGACGGTGTTAAAGCAGTCTGGCGATAAACTTTTTGCAGGAGGACGACAAACCACTGGAATCATAGAAATGGAAGTGCTGAAATCAGTCGAACAAAGCTATCTCACGCAGTTATGGAGCAATGATGTGTTTAATAAAAACAGGCTCGATAGTTTTACAACTCTTACCAATGTCATCAGTAAACGATTTACAATCGCAGTATTGAGCATCACATGTATCGCTACTCTATTCTGGTTAGTTGTAGATCCTTCAAAGGCTTTAAATGTATTTACTTCTGTGCTCATTATCGCGTGCCCATGTGCTTTGGCTTTGGCAGCTCCTTTTACATTGGGCAATGTATTACGGATTTTTGGGAAACTTCAGTTCTACCTAAAAAATGCTTCGGTCATAGAAAAATTGGCCGCCATTGATACCATTATTTTTGATAAGACAGGAACGATCACTTCCAGTAAAAAGAGTACGGCTGTTTATGAGGGCGTTGAATTTTCAGAATCAGAAGAAATCTTGTTGAAGAACACATTGAGAGGCTCCAATCATGTACTAAGCAGATCACTGTATGATATATTGGATGTCAACAACATCATCACATTAGATCATTTTGAAGAGCATATGGGAAAAGGCATAGAAGCAAAGTTCCATAGCGATAGCATGAAAGTTGGGTCTTCTAGTTTTGTTGGCACTACCGAAGAAATGGCTGTTTTGAATACGGTTGTACATGTGAGTTCAAACAATCGATATAAAGGAAAGTTTATTTTTCATAACAAGTATCGTAAAGGTCTTTCTAGGTTGTTCAATAGACTTAAGCAACAGTATGATTTGGCAATTCTTTCTGGTGATAATGAAGGTGAAAGGGATTATCTAAAAAAAATGCTACCAACAAAAACCAAGCTCTTGTTCAATCAGAAACCTGTGGACAAGTTGGAATATATCCAATACCATCAAACAGAAGGTGCCAATGTTTTGATGATAGGTGATGGGCTGAACGATGCTGGTGCGCTGGCGCAGAGCGATGTTGGGATTGCCATTTCAGAAAATGTCAATGTTTTTTCACCGGCTTGCGATGCCATTTTGGAAGCTTCCAAATTGAGACATTTGCACATGTATCTACAGATGTCCAAAACTGCGATAAAAATTATAAAGTGGAGTTTTATTCTATCCCTAATGTATAATGTTGTCGGTATCTATTTCGCTGTCACAGGTCAATTGGAACCTGTGATTGCTGCGATATTAATGCCATTAAGCTCTATTAGCGTTGTGATTTTTACAACCGTTGCAACCAATATTTCTGCACGTAAATTAGAATAATCACAAATAATCCAAACATGACAAATATCATGTTTTATGGGTGTGGTGAACTTTAGTTTTGCAGTATAAATTATTCAGATATGAGTGTTATTTATGTGTTGTTAACCATTAGCATCATCATTGCAGTGGTATTTTTTGTGGCATTTATCTTCGCAGTCAAAAATGGTCAGTACGACGATAGTTACACACCGTCCATACGTATGCTTTTTGAAGACGAACTAGTTAAAGACCAATCAAAACCTTCAATCAAAACTAAAAAGACCAACTAAATATTATGGAAATTCAGCAATTCTATTACGACAATAAGATCGTCAAAAAATTTCTATTCGCAACAATGCTTTGGGGAGTTGTTGGAATGTTGGTAGGCTTACTGCTCGCGTTCCTATTTTTGTTTCCGAACCTAACCGACGGTATTTCCTGGTTGAGTTTTGGACGGTTAAGACCATTGCACACCAACGCTGTTATATTTGCCTTTGTGGGTAATGCGATTTTTGCCGGGGTGTATTATTCTACACAGCGTTTGCTCAAAGCACGTATGGCGAGTGACCTTTTGAGTAATATCAATTTTTGGGGCTGGCAGCTCATCATTGTTGCCGCCGCTATAACTTTGCCTCTTGGATATACATCTTCAAAAGAATATGCCGAATTGGAATGGCCCATTGATATTGCCATTGCCATTGTGTGGATTGTTTTTGGTTGGAATTTAATCGCCACCATTCTCAAACGTCGTCAACGTCATCTTTATGTAGCAATTTGGTTTTATATCGCCACATTTGTTACTGTTGCCGTATTACACGTTTTCAATAGTTTGGAATTACCAGTAAGCGGATTAAAAAGTTACTCTGTATATGCGGGAGTTCAAGATGCGTTGGTTCAGTGGTGGTATGGTCATAATGCAGTCGCGTTTTTCCTTACTACACCGTTTCTGGGATTGATGTATTATTTTATACCAAAAGCATCCAACAGACCCATATTTTCCTACCGTCTTTCTATAGTGCATTTCTGGTCGCTCATTTTTATCTATATCTGGGCAGGTCCTCATCATTTATTGTACACAGCTTTGCCAGAATGGGCTCAAAATTTAGGTGTTGCCTTTTCCATCATGTTATTGATGCCATCTTGGGGAGGGATGATCAATGGATTGTTGACATTGAGAGGTGCATGGGATAAAGTTCGGATTGATCCTGTACTTAAATTTATGGTAGTCGCCATCACAGGCTATGGTATGGCAACTTTTGAAGGGCCAATGTTGTCCTTGAAAAATGTCAATGCAATAGCGCATTATACTGATTGGATCATTGCGCATGTTCATGTTGGCGCTTTGGCATGGAATGGCTTCTTAACCTTTGGTATGGTTTATTATATGATTCCAAGATTATTCAAGACCAAATTATTTTCTATAGGGCTCGCCAACTTGCATTTCTGGATAGGGACTTTAGGAATCATACTTTATGCATTGCCAATGTATGTGGCAGGTTTTATGCAAGCGAGTATGTGGAAACAGTTTAACCCAGATGGTACTTTGGTATATGGCAACTTTTTGGAAACCGTAACCGAAATTATGCCAATGTATTGGATGCGAGCCATCGGTGGAACCTTATTTCTCCTTGGAATGCTGGTAATGATATACAACGTTATTCAAACCATTAGAAGAGGTAGTGAAGTTACTGACGAACTTGCCGAAGCTGCAGCCTTGCAAAAGGTCTCCAGTAAAAGAGTGGCGTCTGAAGGATGGCATAGTTGGTTGGAACGTAAACCGGTGCAATTGACCATTTTTGCAACCATTGCCATTTTGATTGGAGGTATTATACAAATTGTGCCAACCATTATGGTAAAATCCAATATTCCCACTATATCAAGTGTTAAACCTTATACACCTCTGGAATTGGAAGGACGCGATATTTACATTCGGGAAGGTTGCGTTGGATGTCATTCGCAAATGATAAGACCATTTAGGGATGAAGTAGAACGTTATGGAGAGTATTCAAAAGCGGGTGAATATGTTTATGATCATCCATTTCTTTGGGGTAGCAAACGAACAGGTCCAGATTTGCATCGTATTGGAGGAAAATATTCAGATAATTGGCATCTCAACCATTTCTACGATCCTCAAAGTACTTCAAGTGGCAGCATTATGCCATCTTATAAATGGCTGATTACCGACGCACTTGACAAATCTGATACAGAAACCAAAATGAGAGTCATGGTTAAACTCGGAGTGCCTTATACTCAAGAAGAAATTGACAATGCTCAAAAAAGCATTACAGAGCAAGGAACGCAAATAGAGAAAAACCTTTACGCAGATCCGGATTTCGCTAAAGCTTATGAAGCTGACAAAAAAAGTGGCGGATCAGATTTTCTCGAAATGCGAAATCGTGAAGTTGTTGCTGTAATTGCATACCTACAACGATTGGGAACAGATATTAAAGTTCAAGATTTAGAACCACAAACCACACAAAATCAATAGATCATGTTAAAATTTGTAAAAAATCATATGGATAGTATTGCAGGAATAGAGATCTATCCGATCATCTCCTTAATCATATTTTTCACCTTTTTTATGGGATTGTTTTGGTGGGTGTTCACTGCTAAAAAGAAACACATCGACGAAATGAGAAATATTCCTTTGGACAATCAAAATAACGACACCTTATGAGACATGTCATTCCATCCTATGTAAGAGTGCCAGTGCTTTTCTTTATTGTTTTTGGCATCATTGAATATTTTGTAGACTCTGGCAATGAACCTGCCTTTTTAAAATATCCAGTCATCATGCTGTTTTTGCTATTGGTGATGTTGCTCTTGATTGCTGTTGAAGCGATCGTGGCAGCTCTGGAGAATGTATTGTATCAAAGTTTGGATGAAGCTGCCAAATTGCGTTATGTCAATTCAAAATCAATATTACAGAAGGGTATCGATTGGACAAAAGACATTTATAAAAAATTAGTCGGCAATCGACCAATTGAAGAAGAAGGTGAAATCATCCTGGACCATAATTATGATGGCATTCGGGAACTGGACAATGACCTTCCCCCTTGGTGGATCTATGGATTTTATGCTTCAATCATATTTGCCATCGTTTACATGGTACGATTCCATATTTTCGATGGTGAGAATCAGTATGACGAGTTACAGGCAACATTGGAACAAGCACAGGTTGAGCTTGAGGAATATAAGAAAACGGCGAAGGACCTCGTGGATTTTAATACAGTAGTCGTTTTAACAAATGCAAGCGATCTGGCTAGCGGAAAAAGTATTTTTGAAGCCAACTGTGTAGCATGTCATTTGGCTGATGGAGGTGGCGGTATCGGTCCTAATCTTACTGATAAACATTGGATACTCGGTGGAGGAATTAATAATGTCTTTAAAACAATTAGTGAAGGCGGACGCGATGGTAAAGGGATGATTGCTTGGAAGCAAAGTTTAAAACCTTCTGAAATGGCACAGGTATCAAGTTATGTATTGTCCTTGCAAGGCACAACCCCTGCAAATCCAAAAGCTGCGGAAGGTGAAATTTGGACTACCGAGGAAGTGGAAGACCTAACAATTTCTCCAGAAATAGATGATTCAATCATTCAGCTCGATACGACTGTAACCCTGAAAAAAGAGGAA
>JBGSXJ010000095.1:0-4966 GCA_041751535.1 Aquaticitalea sp. | reverse complement strand
GGTCTCCAATAACCAGCATGCCTTAAAAGTGTCTTGCTCCGTGCAGGAATGGTGTGGTCATGTCTATACACAACTCAACAACCGGTCGGAGTTTGAAGTGATGTCACATTCTTATTTTGAAGGTGAGGCGGATGAAAATTTCAATTTAGTTAAAGCTATAATGGAAAATGAACTTTGGACACAGTTGCGAATCGATCCAAAAAGTCTTCCGGTGGGTGATCTTCAAATTATACCTTCTTTTGAATTTTTGCGATTACGACACATCCCTTTTAAAGCTCACAACGCAACCGCAACCTTAACTGACAGTACGTATGCCATAACGTATCCGGAGTTAAATAGAAGTTTGAACATTCGTTACAATAACCAATTTCCCTACGAAATAGATAGTTGGGAAGAAACCTTTATAAGCGGATTTGGAAATAAGGCTAAAGAAATGACCACGAAGGCTTCAAAAATCACCAGCATCAAATCTGCCTATTGGAATAAAAATACCAATGCAGATGATGGGTTAAGGGAAACTTTGGGTCTAAATTAAACTAATACCGTTTTCTAGTTTATCTTTGTTAATCCTTAAAAACATACAGTATGTTTCTTGAAAAATACCAAACCGCACTCATAACAACCGGATTTATCCTAGTTTTCCTGTTGATCATTCGGTTTATATTAACGGCACTTATTACAAAAATTTCGCGTAGAAAAAGTATCAATTTGGCGCGTATCCACTTGATGAATCGTTATGTGTCTGTTACTTTGTTCGTTATTGCCTTGCTCATCATACCGTTTATTTTTGGAACGGATTTAAAGGACTTAACACTTATTTTTTCATCAATTTTCGCAGTGATCGGTATTGGCTTGTTTGCGATTTGGTCCATCTTGAGCAATATTACGTCGGGTGTGATCATGTTTTTTTCATTTCCATATAAAGTGGGCGATAAAATTCAAATTCACGATAAAGATTTTCCAATAGAAGGCATCATCGAAGATATCCGTGCCTTTCAATTGCATTTAAGACTCAATAATGGTGATTTGGTTACCTATCCCAATAACCTGATGCTGCAAAAAGCGGTTACCTTAATCCAAAAAGATGCCATTGACGAACTCTTTGATGACGGTACTGATTTAATATAATCAACGTTAAATAAACATTAAAACCAGCCCTTGCGCTGGTTTCTTTTTTATATTTGAACCTATAGCTAAATCAATCCATACCATGATAAAACGTTACGCGTTAGTCTTATTTCTTTGTTTTATTAGTAATGTCACTCAAGCTCAACAACCAAAAAAACCAACCGCTTCCGAAATATTTGAGTCCATAAAAAAATTGAATTTTCTGGGTTCGGTACTCTATGTGGCTGCCCATCCAGATGATGAGAATACGAGGCTAATTTCTTATATGTCCAATGATGTCAAGGCAAGAACAGCGTATCTGTCTTTGACACGTGGAGATGGCGGACAAAATCTAGTAGGTTCTGAATTAAGGGAATTGCTTGGTGTTATCCGCACACAGGAATTGCTCGCAGCACGACGCATCGATGGTGGCGAACAATTATTTACCAGGGCAAATGACTTCGGATTTTCCAAACATCCAGACGAAACCTTGGCAATGTGGAATAAAGATGAAGTTTTGAGCGATGTGGTTTGGGCCATTCGCAATTTTCAACCCGATATTATCATCAATCGTTTTGACCATCGAAGTGCAGGAAGCACGCATGGACACCATACGAGTTCGGCGTTATTAAGCATGGAAGCTTTTGATTTGGCTGGAAAAACTTCTGCATATCCAGAACAATTAAAACACACCTCAACTTGGCAACCAAAACGTCAATTTTTTAACACATCCTGGTGGTTTTATGGCAGTCAGGAAAAGTTTGACCAAGCCGATAAAACCAATTTATTAAGCCTGAATGTTGGAGGTTTTTTTCCATCTTTAGGTTTGTCCAATAGCGAAATTGCAGCTTTGAGCAGAAGTTCGCACCAATCGCAAGGCTTCGGTAACACAGGGAGTCGTGGTGATGAAGTGGAATATATCGAATTGATCAATGGGGAATTGCCAAAAGATAAATCCAATGTTTTCGAGGGAATCGATACAAGTTGGAATCGCATCAAAGGAGGCCAACCCATTGGTAAACTTCTTAAAAGTGTGGAAGATAATTACGACTTTAAAAATCCTTCGGCATCCATTCCAAAACTTATGGAAGCTTATAAATTGATCCAGAATTTGGAAGATCAACACTGGAAAACTGTTAAATTACAAGACATCAAAAAAGTAATTGGACATTGCGCCGGACTTTATTTGGAAGCCATCGCCAGTTCCAATTCGGCAACACCAGATAGCAAAGTCACCATAAAACTCGAAGCTATCAATCGTAGTTCGCAAGCCATGGTTTTAAATGAGGTAATATTTTCAAATGGTTTAAACCTTCCTAAAAACACAGAACTTCTACAAAACAAATCCCAACGCTTTGAGACTGATTATAGGGTTTCCGATAAAGCCATCTATTCCACACCATATTGGCTCAACGAAAAAGGGACGCTGGGAATGTATAAAGTTGATAATCAGAAATTAGTTGGTCTTCCCGAAACACCTCGTGACGTAACTGCGACGTTTCATTTGACAATTAATGGCGATAAAATTAGCTACATAAAGCCCATTGTTTATAAAATCAATGATGAAGTGAAAGGTGAAGTCTACAAGCCTTTCGAAATTTTACCAGAAGTATCCGTAAAAGTATCAGAAAAAGTCATCATTTTTGAAAATGACCAACCCAAGGACATTTCTGTTATAGTCAAAGCCAACAAGGATATTATTGAAGGCTATGTACAAATTTCACATCCCGGAGGTTGGAATGTCTATCCTCAACAGCAAAAAATTGCTATCGTCAATAAAGGGGAACAGCAACAACTAATATTTACAGTAGTTCCGCCCAAAGAGCAAAATGAAGGCTGGATTTTACCACAGGTGGTCATTGGTAACAAAACGTTTTCAAAAGAAGTTGTAGAAATCAACTATGATCATATACCATTGCAAAAGGTGTTGATGCCAAGTGAAAGCAAGATAGTGCGTTTGGATATCAAAAAGAAAGGCCAAAACATTGGATACATTGTAGGTGCAGGCGATGTGGTGCCAGAAAGTTTGAAACAAATTGGATATGATGTTGCCATCCTAAAACCTGAAGACATAACAGGTGAAAATCTCCAACGATTTGATGCCGTTGTGGTTGGAATCAGAGCTTACAATACCGTTGATGCCTTAAAATTCAAACAAAGCCTATTATTGGATTATGTTAAAGAAGGTGGAAACCTAATCGTTCAATACAATACGAGCCGGGAAACCGTTATTGATGAATTGTCTCCATATCAACTTGAATTATCCCGAGATCGCGTAACAGATGAAAACTCTGAAGTTCGTTTCTTAACTCCCGGCCATGAGGTGCTCAACTATCCGAATAAAATCACACAAAAAGATTTTGAAGGTTGGACGCAAGAACGCGGACTTTATTTCCCAAATAAATGGTCCAGTGAATTCACTCCTATTCTCTCCATGAACGATAAAGGTGAAACTCCAAAAGAAGGCAGTTTGTTGGTGGCGAAATATGGTAAAGGAAATTATATCTATACAGGTTTGAGCTTTTTTAGGGAATTTCCTGAAGGTGTTTCAGGTGCTTACAGATTGTTTTCCAATATGTTATCTCTCGGAAAAGAAAGCATTACTTTAGATAAAAAATTAACGGATTGAGGCATTAGCCTTCACATAAAAGATTTCGATAAATTGATGTAAAACAATCAGAATGAATGTAAAAAACGAGATTAAATGGAATAAAATGTACACAATTGTGCTTATCGCCAACGCCATTTACATTTTCCTATTTTACCTCCTTATGAAATCCTTCTAACTATGCAGACATTAGATTGGATTGTACTTATTGGAACGCTTTTAGCAATCGTTGGTTACGGCACTTGGCGAACCCGAGGCAGCAAAAATGTTGAAGATTATATCAAGGGTGGTAATGAATCCAAATGGTGGACCATTGGTTTATCGGTCATGGCGACACAAGCCAGCGCCATCACATTTTTGTCCACTCCAGGCCAAGCTTTTCACGATGGAATGGGTTTTGTGCAGTTTTATTTCGGATTGCCGATTGCAATGATTATCATTTGCATGGTGTTTATTCCTCTTTACCACCGACTTAAGGTTTATACGGCTTATGAATTTCTGGAGAATCGATTCGACCTCAAAACCAGAAGTCTAACGGCGCTATTGTTTTTAATTTCAAGAGGACTTTCAGCCGGTATTACCATTTATGCGCCTGCCATTATTCTATCAGTTGTATTGGGCTGGAATCTCAATCTACTTATTATCGTCATCGGAATTTTAGTGATTATCTACACCGTTTCTGGAGGTACTAAAGCGGTGAACATGACTCAAAAACAACAAATGGCGGTCATTTTTACAGGGATGTTTATCGCCTTCTTTTTAATTGTCAGCTATCTCCCAGAAAATATCACTTTTAGCAATGCTTTGGATATTGCAGGCGCAAGCGGAAAGATGAACATTCTCGATTTTTCGTTTGATTTTGACAATAGATATACCTTTTGGAGCGGAATTATTGGCGGTAGTTTTTTGGCACTTTCATATTTTGGGACAGACCAAAGCCAAGTGCAACGCTATCTTTCCGGTAAATCGGTAAAGGAAATGCAAATGGGACTGATTTTTAACGGATTGTTAAAAGTACCGATGCAGTTCTTCATTTTATTGGTTGGTGTCATGGTCTTCGTATTTTATCAATTCAATGATTCGCCTGTCAACTTCAATCCCGAGGCTGCTGAAATGGTCAAAAAGTCATCGTATGCGGACGATTATGCGGCAATTCAAGATAAACAGGATGCCATACTTGAAGATAAACAAGTTTCTATCAACAAATATATTCAAGATCAATCTGAAGCGAATGCCCAAAAAATAGTATTG
>JBGSXJ010000094.1:0-8090 GCA_041751535.1 Aquaticitalea sp. | reverse complement strand
TTCTTCTGCAAGTTTGGGTTCGTAATATTTCAAATCCTTTAATATGGTCGATTTATCCGAAATGACATCCAAAGGAAAGGTCAGCAAATTGACATCTGCCTGCTTGATGCGTTCACCTTTATATTTGCTATGCTCCATGGTCGTTCCGTCAGGAAATTTATGAATTTTAACTTTGTTTGCTACTACAACCCATTGCAGATTTGCCTCCAATCCCAATTCTTTTGCGGCCTTATCAGCGTATTTAAGTGCAGTGATTGCAGCTCCGTTAGTAAAAGCGTTATCGTCCACATTGGGTGCAAATTCATTGGCACCAACGACATTTTTAATAGAATAAGATCCATCCGCATTTAACGTAGCTCTACTTACCCAGTAATCAGCTACTTCCTTTAGCATGGGATAACCTCGCTCTTTGAGCCATGATTTGTCTTTGGTCACCAAATAGTAATTCCAAAACGCTATGGCGACATCAGCTGTGATGTGGTGCTCAAAAGTACCTGTCAAAGCCCAAGCTGGTGTCGCTTCCTCTCCTGTATCGTCGCTCTCCCAAGGAAACATGGCGCCTTTATAGCCAAAGTTGATGGCTTTTTGTTTGGCCTTGTCTAATCTATCCGAACGATAATTGACCAGTGATTTTGCGATATCCTGATTCAATACCAACAAAGGCGGAAACATCCATAGTTCAGTATCCCAAAAAATGTGGCCATTGTAGTTTTGCGATGACAAGCCCATGGGAGCGATACTTAAATTGGAATCACCTCTTGCAAACGCATACAAATGGTAAAGTGCCAAACGCACATCCAATTGTGACTGTAAATCGCCCTCTATGATAATGTCCCCTTCCCAAAGTTGTCGCCATAAATTTGTATGTTGATTGATAAGGTCGATTCTTGGAGTGAGCAAATTAAATATGACAAAGCGTTCAGACTCCGATTGTGGGTCATTGAAATCTTGGGTGGTGCATTGTGCCGCTGTCCATGCAAAATCGAGGCTTGTTCCTTTTTTTACTTCTTTAGAAAAAGATAACTGGTTATTGTATTCTGAAATTTTTTCATGAACCAATGTTGGCCTTTGATGCTCATCGCCACTATTCAATTGGTGCCAAACAAAGGTGGCCGAAGTCCCGACCACGTGCCTACCTAATCTGCTTTTGGCTACCGTTTGAAGTATAGGCATTGTCACTTCATTATCTTTTAAAACACGAAAAGTACTTAATGGTTCATTATATTCTTCAGGGGTTTCTATGATCCCAGTCGCTTTTACGGAAATATCTTTTTTTGCAGTAATTTTAAAGTCGAAATATCCTGAATAAGGAACATTCCTCAATGCGAAAACTTTAAACGATACCAAAGCCTTGTCCTTATAACTAAACGATGTTTCAAAATAAGCCTCCTTCATATGAAGGGTTTGTGACCAATTCTCAATATTTGCAGCTGTTAGTTTTTCATTGTCTATTTCCAATTCCAAATTTCCAAAATTCATCCCTTTAAGAATACGACTCACCCCTAATGGAGATTCTTTGTCGTAAACGTTGTTCAGAATGATTTGTTCCGTTTTAAAAAGTTTTTCTGATGGTAAAATTCCTATTCTGCCATTGGCCATGGCGACTCCAGTATATGTTTTACTGGAAGTTGTTGTAATGTTCCAGCCCTCATTTTGGGCGTTTAACAAAAATATATTTAAACAGAATAGAAACGATAAGATTGTTCTCATTTTTTAAATTATTAATAAGTTAATTTCACTAATATCCTTTTTTTATTTACAAATGGCTTCTTTAAGAATATATTTAGGTTAAAAAATCATCGAAACCGATTTCGTAAAAATAATTTTGAGATCAAATTCTATGTCCAACAAACTAGCTTATATTGGAGCACTTATTTCGATTGGAATTGGCTTTGTCGATTCTCTTATGACGATACTTGTTGGAATTTCAACAATTTCTGAAGTTAAGACTTTCCCCTCTCTTTTATGGTTTAAATTTTTTAACAAAAGTTTGAATGCGTTTTTACCAATTTCATCACCAGGTTGATTAATAGTGGTCAGCGTTGGTGTGGTAGTTCTAGACATAAACCAGTTGCTAAACCCTATTACAGAAACTTGTTTTGGCACCTTGATCTTCTGATCCTTCAATCCTTTCAAAACCCCTATCGCAATAGGATCTATAAATGCAAAAATGCCGTCGATAGTTGGGTGTTCTGCCATCATTTGTGCCGTTAAATTATAGCCATCATCAAAGGAAAGGTTGTCACTTGTATATATCAGGGATTTGTCGAACGCAATATCATAAGTCTCAAGTGCATTTTTATACCCCATATAACGATCGATGGTGGTTTTAGGTTTTAAAGGGCCAGTAATATGGGCTATGCGCCTACAGCCTGTTTTGATAAGGTATTCGGTGGCTCGAAAAGATGCTTTCCTATCGTCTATAATAACCTTGGGGCAATCAATCAAATGCGATATTTTATCAAAAAGTACAACAGGCATCCCTCCATTAATGATATTGATGATATGGTCATACTTAACAGTCTTGTCAGAAAGTGAGAGCATAATGCCATCGATATTTTTATCAACGAGCAATTTCAGCTGTTTAATTTCGTCCTCATAGGATTCATGGGACTGAAGTACTATGACCAAATATCCATATTTTTCAGCTTCTTGAATGACGCCATTGATAATACTGGAAAAAAAATGATGTACCAAATCTGGAACTAAAATTCCAATTATTTTTGTTTCATGGCTTCTTAAACTTTGAGCAAATGCATTGGGTGTGTAGTTAAGCCGGTTGGCCAATTCTTGGACTCTTATTTTGGTTATATCATTGATGTCAGGGTAATCCTTTAATGCTTTCGAAACCGTTGAGGTTGAAAGCCCCAAAATTTTTGAAATCTCTTTTAACGTTACTTTAGACATGACGACTGAATGTAATTGAGTTAATCAATTATGGCTACTACTTAATTGAAATGTCAGTTACAGTAGCTTATTTTATTGAACCCGAACGGCCTAACGGGCAGAAAAATATATGCAAAATTGATAATATTAAATGTTGGCATCTCTGATTATGTAATATTTATTGTGAATATATGGGATATTCTTAAATAATTGGTAATCAAATAAGAAAATCTTATTTACCGAAAACGTTTTCGGTCTGATTTTAAATCATTTTTTACCGATTCTTTGGAGGAAGCTAAAAAAAAAATGAAATTGATACTTTATTGACGAAATATTAACAATTATTTTACCAATACAATCATTTAAGTTCTAACTAATCCAATTTTAAGATGAAACAAAAATTACTACAAAAAGTCACTTGTGGCTTTTTCTTTCTTCTGGCGGGAATACTTCATTCCCAAACCGTAAGTGGAATTGTCTCGGATAATTCGGGACCGTTACCAGGGGTTAACGTACTTGTTAAAGGCACGTCCAATGGGGCACAAACTAATTTTGATGGCGTATATACACTGGAAAATGTGGCTTCAGACGCGATTTTAGTTTTTAGCTACGTTGGTTATAAAACGGAAGAAGTCAATGTAGGAGGTCGAACGACTATCAACATTACTTTAGTGGAAGACACCGCTATGCTTGACGAGGTTGTACTTATCGGATATGGTACAACCACGGTTAAAGATGCCACCGGGTCAGTGAGCACAGTAAGCGCCGAAGATTTTAATGGAGGTATCATTTCTTCTCCTGAACAATTGATACAAGGTAAAACTGCTGGGGTACAAATCACTCAATCCAGTGGCGAACCAGGAGCCGGAATAGCTGTCCGTATTCGTGGTACTTCATCGGTAAGATCTAACAACAATCCCTTGTTTGTCGTTGATGGGATTCCGCTCTCTGATGGTGGAACTGCAGGAGGGGCTGATTTAGGAGGTGGCGGTGGATCTGCAAGAAATCCATTGAGCTTTTTAAATCCTAATGATATTGAAAGTATGACCATTTTAAAAGATGCTTCTGCTACCGCTATTTATGGTTCTAGAGGTGCAAATGGGGTCGTTATCATTACTACAAAATCGGGTAAAAAAGGAGCTGGTGGTGTTTTTGAATTTACAACAAATACAAGCCGCTCGTCGGTGGCTAACACCTTTGATTTATTGGATCGAAACCAATATCTAGGAGCCATTACTCAATTTGGTGGCAATGCAGATGCCTTGGATTTTGGATCCAATACTAATTGGCAAAATGTTGTTTTCAGGGATGTCGTTAGTACTGATAATTCTTTGTCGTATTCTAATAATTACGGTCCAGGATATGTAAGGGCTTCATTTAGTTATGTGAATCAATTAGGGGTCATAGAAAATTCCAGTCAAGAGAGAATTACGGGAAGGATTAATGCATCACACAAATTCTTTAATGAGAAATTAAAAATTGATGCGAATTTATCTTATTCAAGAATCAATGACGAAGCTCCTTTTGTTACCAATAACTCTGGGTCTCAAGGAGATTTGTTAGGCGCAACCTATTTCGCTAATCCTACATGGCCAAACTCTATTGACTTTACAAGCGGCGATGGAAAATTGAATCCAGCGCAGTTATTAGAATATTATGAAGATCTAGCTAATACCAACAGAGCTCTATTGAATGTATCGGCTGAATATTCCATTCTGGAAAATCTAAAAGCAAAAGTGAATTTAGGCTATGATGAATCCAAGAGTGATAGAACCCAAATTTTATCTGCTGACGTGGATGGTTTTAATAATGGTACACCTGGAAACGGGCGTGGCTCATTACAGGAGGTCAATGTACAAAACAAGTTAATGGATATCACTTTAAATTATACCAAAGACTTTGAGAATTCAAACCTTGAAGTGTTATTAGGGTATTCCTTTCAAAGTTTTGCTAACGATGGAATTACAATCAATGGATTTGGATTAAACTCTACCGATTTTAACAAAGCAGTTTCAAATCTTGAAAATTCTGCAGACATCATCAGGAATGCTATTGGTGTTCCGTATCAGCAATTTGGTTATAGCGCCAATGGACTTTTTATCAACCAAATCCTTCCAGTTATAAATGGTAATGTTTCACTTCCTACTCCAAGTGGGGTATTGGTAAATTCATTAACTGGAGATTTATATAACAACACAGATGAGTTACAGTCTTATTTTACAAGGCTGAATTATAAAATAGCAGACAAATACTTATTTACTTTTACCTTGCGAGCTGACGGTTCTAGTCGTTTTGGACCTAACAATCAATATGGTTACTTTCCTTCTGGTGCGTTCGCCTGGCAAATGCAGGATGAAGATTTTATTCCTGAAAGTTTTTCCAAACTTAAGTTGCGTTTAGGCTATGGTGTTACGGGTAACCAAGATGGTCTGGGATATGGAAACTTTTTACGCAGACAACGTTTTAGTGGACTTGGCATCGGAAATGGTGGTGAAGTCAATCCAAACGGTACTAATATCGTTGCCTTTGACAATCCAGATCTTAGATGGGAAGAAACTGCCCAAGCAGGCATCGGAATTGACTATGGTTTTTTCAATGATCGTTTAAATGGATCGATCGACGTCTATCACAAAACGACCAGAGATTTATTATTGCAGCAAGAAGCGGCACAACCAGCTGTCAATCCGTTTGTCTTTGGAAATTTAGATGCCAAAGTCATCAATAAAGGGATTGAATTTGCAATAAATTATGATGTGATTCAGCAAGACGAAATGAATTGGAATGTAGGCTTTAACATCTCTTACAACGAAAATGAAGTACAGGATTTTGATGGTTTGATCCAAACTGGTGTTATAAATGGAAATGGATTGACCGGCGCCTATGCTCAATTATTAGCTGAAGGTCAACCCTTATTTTCTTATTATTTACGAGAATTTGGAGGCTATGATGCTAATGGCATTTCAGTTTATCCAAATGGCGATCAACAGCAATTCGTAGGTAAGAGTGCACTACCAGATTATATACTGGGAATCTCTACAAGTTTTACATACAAAAGATTTGATTTCAATGCCTTTTTGACTGGACAGTATGGTCAATATATCTACAATAATACAGCAAATGCTTTTTTTACCGCTGGTGTTATTAATTCTGGACAGAATGTGATTACCGATGTATTAACTAGCGGAGAATCTCCTTTAAATGCACCTGATGTTTCAACACGTTTCTTGGAAAAAGGCGATTTCTTAAGATTACAAAATGTTTCTTTGGGTTATAGATTACCCATTAGCGGAGATGGGGGGTTTAAATCCATGAGATTGTCATTGACTGGGCAGAATCTTTTCGTTATTACTCCTTATTCAGGATTAGATCCAGAGGTAGATGTTCCAAAATCACTTAATAATATTCCGTCTGCAGGAATTGATTATACGAGTTATCCAAGAGCGAAAACTGTCACTTTTGGAATTAATGCAACTTTTTAAAAATATATGAAAATGAAAAAAACAATTAAATGGCTATTCCTTTCAATGCTTTTTGCTGGGCTTAGCTGTACAGATTTAGAAATCGAACAGACAGACTCATTTTTTGACCCTGACCTATCAAGTGATTTTTTAGGGGTTGACCCAGCGGCGTCATTGGATGGTTTGTATGGGGCAATGAGAGGACAAATTGAAGATCAAGCGAATTTTTACGCTTTGGCAGAGGTATCATCTGATGAATTATTGGTGCCTACAAGAGGAACTGATTGGGGAGACAATGGCGTGTGGCGTAACCTACATGACCACAATTGGGATCCAGTGCATGCTTTCGTTAAAAATACATGGAACAATCTAAACCAAAATGTATTTAATGCGACTTTGATCATTGATCCTAGAAGTAGCGGTTCCCCACAGCAGGTTGCTGAAGCGAAATATTTGAGAGCCTTCAATACCTACTGGATTATTGACTTTTATGGACAGGCTCCATTTAGAACTCCTGATGAAGGAAAAGATGTCAATCCCTCTGTAAAAACTAGAGCAGAAGCATTTGACTTTGCCGTGCAGGATTTAATGGAAGCTATTCCAGATTTACCCACCGCTGGTCCAGGTCCAGCTTTAAGTCGCGCATCCAAAGCATCTGCGAGATTTCTATTAGCAAAATTATACCTTAATAAATTTATATTTTTAGGCACATCTCCTGATGCCGCCGATATGAACAAGGTCATTGAAAATGTAGACGCTATTGCGGCCGATGGATTTGCTTTAGAGGGTGGCTATTTTAACTTGTTTACAGAAGCAGTAGATTCAGAAACGATATACTTTACAACCTCGTCGGTTGGAAATAGAATTTGGAATACTTTACATTACAAACAAAATGCTCCTGGAAATGATGGAGGTGGCTGGAATGGATTTACTACACTGTCTGAATTTTATGATTTATTTGAAGGAGACTCCAACTCTAATGAACCGGGCTCAGGACAAGAAGAGCGTAGAGGATTTGTTCCAACAGACGGGTCCCATTTCGGAATCGGATATGGATTTTTAGAGGGTCAACAATATGACGAAACAGGTGCTGCCATGACAGATAGAACAGGAAATCCTTTGGTGTTTACAAAGGAACTGCCAGGTCTTTTAGGAAACAATGAAAGCAATGGTATCAGGGTTATTAAATACCACCCAGAAAATGGTGCTTTTGCAAATCACTCAATTGTTTTCAGATATGCAGATGCACACTTGATGAAAGCTGAAGCTATTTTGAGAGGCGGATCTTCAGGAAGTACAGCACTTGAATTGGTAAATCAGCTTAGAACATTGAGAGGTGCTTCTCCAATGACAACCGTAACAGAACAGTCATTATTAGACGAACGGGGCCGTGAACTGTATGCAGAATACTGGAGAAGGAATGATCAAATTAGATTTGGCAAGTTTTCAGAAACATGGGAGTATAAATCTAATACCGACGATTTTAGAGCATTATACCCAATTCCTGCAACTGCACTGATTTCAAATCCTAATTTAATTCAAAACCCAGGATACTAATTCAGTATTATATTATTTGAGCGTTAGTCAAAAGGGGGAATTTCCCCCTTTTTTATAAAAGTCCTTTGAAAGGTATGTCGAGAGTAATTATTTTTATATGCTGTTGTGTAGTTTTTGGGTGTTCCGATAAAAAGGAGGATTTTTTTTTCAAAACGTTAGATTCCAGTTTTACGGGTATCGAGTTTAATA
>JBGSXJ010000093.1:0-11019 GCA_041751535.1 Aquaticitalea sp. | reverse complement strand
AAGCTGAAGCTGTAGAAACTGAAGCCACATCAGAAGAGGTAACTGAAGAAACTCCTGCTGAAGATGCAGAAACAAAAACTGAAGAATAAAGAATTTATTTTTTATACTTTTAAACTCCGATATAACCTATCGGAGTTTTTTTATTTAAAACAAATTCCCTTCTAGTCGCTATCATGGTTTTAAGGGAATGAAAAATTATATCAATGAATAAGAAAGATTGTTTTTTTGTAGGTAAAATTGTAAAAAAATACAGTTTTAAAGGCGAATTGCTGATTAAGCTCGATACCGATGAACCAGAAATTTATGAAGATATGGAATCCGTTTTTGTTGAATTGAGAAATAACCTTGTACCCTTCTTTATAGAGGCCTCCCAATTGCACAAGTCGGAATTGTTACGTGTGAAATTTGAAGATGTCGATTCTGAACAGGATGCAGATTCTCTTTTAAAATGCGATTTGTACCTACCTCTTGAATTTTTGCCAAAACTGGAAGATGACAAGTTTTATTTTCATGAAATCATTGGGTTTACGGTGAAGGATGTCAATTTCGGTACCGTCGGCATTGTCAAATCCATCAACGATTCAACGGCTCAAGCATTATTTGAAATTGATAGGGACGGAATTGAAATTTTAATTCCCATGAACGACGCATTTATTAAAAATGTAGATAAAAAGAATAAAATCATTACTGTGGATACTCCGGAGGGGCTGATACAACTATATCTTCAATAGAACAAAGACCGCTGCGCTTTTAGAACCAAGAATCTAGACAAAATGAACGAGCCTTTTCGTTTTAAAGAATTCACTGTCAATCAAGACCGCTGTGCCATGAAAATCGGTACGGATGCAGTATTGCTTGGTGCTTGGACTTCTGTTGAAAGCAATCCGTTTTCGATTCTGGATATTGGCGCAGGAACTGGTGTTTTGAGTTTGATGATAGCGCAGCGTTCCTATGCTGAACTGATTGACGCCATTGAAATTGATGACGAGGCCTACGAGCAATGTGTTGAAAACTTTGAAAATTCCCCTTGGAGCGATCGTTTGTTTTGTTACTATGCATCCCTTGAGGAATTTACCGAAGAAAATGAAGATTCTTATGATCTTATAATTTCTAATCCACCGTTTTATACTGAAACTTATAAAAGTGACAACGAACAACGCTATCTGGCACGGTTTACTGATGCCATGCCGTTTCGTCATTTGATTGAGAGTGTTTCAAAACTACTTTCTAAAAACGGCTTATTTTCGGTAGTTTTACCATATTCACAGGAAAAAGATTTTATTGTACTAGCTTCCAAAGAACATCTATTTCCTAGTCGGATATTAAGAGTCAAAGGCACATCAACTTCAGATATTAAACGAAGTCTTATGGAATTTACATTCCAAGAAAACGAGGTCAATTCCGAAGAACTTATTATTGAAAACGCAAGGCACCACTACACTCAAGATTATATACAACTCACTAAAGATTTCTATCTCAAAATGTAACTTTAAAATTGTTCCCTGCAAACGTTTTCGTTACTTTTGCATATCAATTCTAATATAAAATCCAAAGGATGAAACCAGATTTGTTTCAAGCGCCAGATTACTACGATATCAACGAATTACTGAATGACGAACATCGCTTGGTTCGCGATGCCGCCAGAGAATGGGTAAAACGAGAAGTCTCTCCAATTATTGAAGATTATGCTCAAAAAGCTGAATTTCCAACGCAAATTATCAAAGGTTTGGCAGAAATTGGTGCTTTTGGCCCTTACATTCCTGTTGAATATGGTGGCGCTGGATTGGACCAAATTTCCTATGGACTGATCATGCAAGAGATAGAGCGCGGAGATAGCGGTGTAAGAAGTACTGCTTCGGTACAATCATCGTTAGTGATGTATCCTATTTGGAAATATGGAAACGAAGAACAACGTCAAAAATATTTACCAAAGCTTGCCAGCGGCGAATGGATGGGCTGTTTTGGTTTGACCGAGCCAGATCACGGTAGCAACCCAGGCGGCATGACCACCAATTTCAAAGACAAAGGCGATCACTATTTGTTAAACGGTGCTAAAATGTGGATTTCAAACGCACCATTTGCACAGGTGGCGGTGGTTTGGGCAAAAGATGAAAGTGGCCGTATTCACGGTCTGATTGTTGAACGTGGCATGGAAGGCTTTACCACACCCGAAACTCACAACAAATGGTCCTTAAGAGCTTCTGCAACCGGAGAATTAATCTTTGATAATGTAAAAGTTCCTAAAGAAAATTTATTACCTAATAAATCTGGACTTGGAGCACCACTTGGGTGTTTGGATTCTGCCAGATATGGAATTGCTTGGGGTGCCATTGGTGCCGCGATGGATTGTTATGATACGGCCTTACGATATAGCAAAGAGCGTATGCAATTTGGAAAACCAATTGGGCAGTTCCAGCTACAACAAAAGAAACTTGCTGAGATGATTACCGAAATAACCAAAGCACAGTTATTAACTTGGCGACTTGGTGTTTTGCGAAATGAAGGGAAGGCAACTTCACCTCAAATTTCGATGGCTAAACGAAACAATGTGGAAATGGCCATTAATATTGCTCGTGAAGCGCGACAAATATTAGGCGGAATGGGAATTACAGGCGAATATAGCATCATGCGTCATTCCATGAATCTCGAAAGTGTGATAACTTATGAAGGTACCCATGATATTCATTTGCTGATAACTGGTATGGATATTACTGGCTTGAATGCCTTTAAATAAAGCTTAAGGCTTTTTTTAAATATTTTCACTCCGACAGAATCGATGTGAATAAAAATTCATTAAAATGCTTCTCTTATTTGGAGAAGCATTTTTTTTTCTACTGAAAGAAATTGTATTTTTAAGCCTATGAACCGCATCCTAATTTTAATTGTCGCATTCCTTTCCTTCAGTTGTTGTAGTGTTAAAAATACCAATGACACTGAACCTTTTCAACCGCGAACTGTCAAATTGTTAACTCTGGGAGACAGCTACACCATTGGTGAAAGTGTCTGCGCTACCTGTAGGTTTCCGGAGCAATTAAAAGACAGTTTGAAGCCGCGTTTTAACTTGCAGACTATTTTTGAATTAAAAGTAATTGCCACAACAGGCTGGACCACTACAAACCTCATCAATGCCATTGCAGTACAAAACCTTTCCAATGACTATGATTTGGTTACGCTGTTAATTGGTGTCAATAATCAGTATCAAAGCAAACCATTTTCGTTGTATGAAGAAGAGTTTCCAATCTTGGCAAATAATGCGATTGCATTTGCAAAAGGCGACAAGAACAGGGTTATCGTTGTTTCGATTCCAGATTATGCATTCACACCCTTTGGACAGAACACACCTAATCAACAACAGATTTCGACTCAAATTGATCAATACAATAATTTTGCCCAGACGTACTGCCAACAAAATGATATCGCATTTGTCAATATTACAGATATTACCCGAGAAGGCATCAACAATCCAGATTTAGTGGCACCAGATGGACTTCATCCTTCCGAATTAGCCTACATAAAATTTGTGGAACGTTTACTTCCTATCGCATTGGAAAAAATTCAGTAAAGAACATGCTGACCTCAAAAGCAAGATTTGATAATGCTTTTAATAAAGCAAAAATCGTCAATTTTGATGATGACAGTAAAATCATCCTCTTTAGTGATTGCCATCGCAGCGATAATAGTTTTGCCGATGATTTTGCAAACAATCGCAACATCTACTTTCATGCACTCAAACATTATTACGCTGAAGGTTTTACCTATTGCGAACTTGGTGATGGTGATGAACTGTGGGAAAATATTTCTTTTGAACCCATTATAGAGGCCCATAAAAATGTGTATGAATTGATGCAATTGTTTTTCAGTCAGAACCGACTGCATCTTATTTGGGGAAACCACGATATGGTCTATCGAAATCCAAAATATGTTGAAAAATATCTCTACAGTTATTTTGATCGCAAAACGGGTTTGGAAACTCCCTTTTTTCCAGATATAAAAGTGAGCGAAGGCATCATTTTAAAACACTCTCAAACCCAGCAAGAACTTTTTCTGACACATGGCCATCAAGCCGATTGGTGGAATTACCTGTTTTGGAAATGGAGTCGTTTTATGGTTCGTATTTTATGGAAGCCTTTGAATGTAATGGGTATAAATGACCCTACAAGTCCAGCCAAAAATTATAAAGAGCTTATTAAAGTAGAACGTCGTACCAAAAAATGGATTATTGCGAATAATAATATTGTGACTATTACTGGACATACACATCGGCCTCGGTTTCCAGAGCCTGGCGATATTGCTTATTTTAATGATGGAAGCTGTGTCCATCCGCGAAGCATCACGGGGCTGGAGATTGAAAAAGGTGAAATATCATTGATAAAATGGCAAATCGCAACTAATGAAGATGGAGTTTTACAGATTGTGCGAGTATTGCTTGAAGGTCCTCAAAAACTTATTGATTATAAAACCGATTAACTTTCTGGGGCCAATTCAACTTGAAGACCATCCAATTCTGAAGTGATATGAAGTTGGCAACTTAAACGTGAATTATCTTTTACATAAAATGCTTCACTTAACATCGCTTCTTCATCATCTTGCATTTCGGGAAGGATTGTATCGTTCAAAACATAACATTGACAAGATGCACACATGGCCATACCTCCGCAGATACCTATAGTGCCTTCTGGAGCCAATTCATACGAGCGTACAACTTCCATCAAATTCATGGCCATATCGGTTGGTGCCAGTACTGTGTGAACTTTGCCTTCTCGATCCTTTATTTGTATGGTGATGTCTTGTTTCATTTTATTTCCCACGAAATTGGAATTAGATGAACTTAAATTAATCTATTGATTTTACAATTTGTTTAGGAGCTTCTTTCCGGGTACCATCAAATCCATCTACACCACTTACAGTCGTATATTTTAAAACGTACTTTTTCCCTGGATTTATAATTTGATATGCTGCTTGGCACATGAGGGTTGCTTCATGAAATCCGCATAAAATGAGTTTTAGTTTTCCTGGATAGGTGTTCACATCACCTATTGCGAAAATACCTGGTATATTGGTTTGATAGTCTAGTGCATTATTAACAACAATAGCATTTTTTTCAATTTCCAATCCCCAATTGGCAATCGGTCCCAATTTTGGTGACAAGCCGAATAAAGGAATAAAATGATCTGTTTCTATTTCAAATTCTATAGGAATATGTTGGGATTGGGACACTACAACCGCTTTAAGATGATCATCGCCAACCAAACCGACCACCTCTGCAGGAGTGATCAATTTGATCTTTCCATTGTTTTTTAATTCTTGAACTTTTTCCACGGAGTCCAGCGCACCTCTAAATTCGTTGCGTCTGTGAATCAAGGTCACTTTAGAAGCCACATTCGATAGAAAAATGCTCCAATCGAGCGCAGAATCACCTCCGCCAGAAATGACAACACGTTTGTTTCTGTAGACTTCGGGATCTTTTATGAAGTATTCAACGCCCTTATCTTCAAATGAAGCAATTGTATTGATCAATGGCTTTCGGGGCTCAAAACTGCCCAATCCACCTGCAATAGCAACTATAGGCGCTTGATGCTGGGTACCTTTATTGGTGGTGACAATAAAACTTCCGTCATCTTGCTTTTCGATGGTTTCTGCGCGCTCACCAAGGGTAAACCCAGGTTTAAACTGCTTGCATTGCTCCAATAAATTATTCGTTAAATCACCAGCCAAGATTTCTGGAAATCCTGGAATATCGTAAATCGGTTTTTTGGGGTATATTTCAGAACATTGCCCTCCGGCTTGTGGTAAAGCATCGATTAAATGGCATTTTAATTTTAACAATCCGGCTTCAAATACCGCAAATAATCCTGTTGGACCTGCGCCAATGATAAGTATATCGGTTTTAATCATGAATTTTCAATTTCGAGAATAAAAGTAATGTCGATTGTTGATTCATATGCTGATAAAAATCATATCAACGTTCAACATTAATCACCTGTTCTATTTGAGGTGCATATTTTTTAATGGTCATCTCCACGCCAGATTTTAAGGTCATTTGATTGACGCTGCATCCTACACAAGCACCTTCCAATTGAACTTTTACCAATGTACCGTCCTCAATGGACAACAATGAAATATTACCGCCATCACTCTGTAAAAAAGGGCGAATTTCATCCAATGCTTTTTCTACGTTCAACCTCAATTCTTCTGTTGTCATAATCTATTTTTTTACTGCTGCGCAACCTGCCATCGTTGTTATTTTTATTGCTTCGGTTGGTGGCAAATCGTCATTACGCCTCACAACTTCTTGCACTACATTTTGGGTCAATTTCTCAAAAGCCTGTTCTAAAATCGTTGCAGTTTGCAAGGCTGCCGGGCGACCCATATCACCCGCTTCCCTGATACTTTGTACCAATGGCAATTCCCCAAGAAATGGAACTTTTAAATCTTCGGCCAAATGTTTTGCGCCTTCTTTACCAAAAATGTAATATTTATTATTTGGCAATTCTTCAGGTGTAAAATAAGCCATATTCTCTATAATTCCCAAGACGGGCACGTTTATACTATCCTGTTGAAACATGGCAATCCCTTTTCTGGCATCTGCCAATGCTACATTTTGTGGTGTGCTTACAATCACAGCTCCAGTAATTGGGAGCGATTGCATGATACTTAAATGAATATCTCCAGTGCCCGGTGGCAAGTCAATGAGCATAAAATCCAGTTCACCCCAATGTGCATCAAAAATCATTTGATTGAGCGCTTTCGCCGCCATAGGTCCTCGCCAAACTACTGCTTGATTTGGTTGTGTAAAGAATCCGATAGAAAGTATTTTTACACCATAATTTTCAACGGGTTTCATTTTTGATTTTCCGTCGATATTCACTGCCAAAGGACGTTCGCTTTCCACATCAAACATGATGGGAATTGATGGTCCGTATATATCTGCATCTAATATTCCAACTTTAAAACCCATTTTTGCCAACGTCACAGCCAAGTTTGCAGTGACCGTAGATTTACCAACACCACCTTTACCAGATGCAACAGCTACGATATTTTGAATGCCTGGAATTGCTTTTCCTTTAATTACATTTGGTGCCGATTTGGCAGGTGCATCCACTTTAACGTTCACGGTAATTTTTGCCTTTTCATAGACCAAATCGTGGATGGTTTTCATGATTTCCACTTCGGTTTTCTTTTTGGCTTGTAAACTTGGATTGGTTATGGTAATGTCCACAATTACTTCATCTGCAAATGTCACTACATTTTTTACCGCACCACTCTCCACCATATTCTGACCTTCACCAGGTGCGGAAATGCTTTCGAGGGCTTTGTAGATGTCTTGTTTATTCAACTTCATAGTCGCAATTTAGATTTATTCTAAAGTGCAAATATACTATGAATTGTTCAGAATTTGAAGTGGTTTGATTGAAATGATTGATGTGATGATTTGGATTCGTTATGGTTCTGTAGATTTCCAATTATTTCCTACTTATTGATAAATCAGTAATTATTTATATATGGAATACCTGAAAAAATTTGTTAATCACATGAAGGAATCGTCATAATTCCTTCACGGGATCCCAAAAATGTTTATCAAAATCCTGAATTTGATGCTCTTTGACTTTAACGCCTTCACTTTCCAGCAATTGCTGCATCAAATTAGTGCCTTCAAAATGGTGTTTGCCTGTGAGCAATCCTTTTCTGTTTACAACACGATGTGCAGGTACATCTTTGCCATGGGAGCTATTCATAGCATAGCCGACCATTCTAGCACTTCTGGTCGCACCAAGATATTTGGCTATCGCGCCATAACTGGTTACCCGGCCATAAGGGACAAGCTTGGCTATCTCATATACCTTATCAAAAAAATTGAGTGTTTCCGCCTGCATTACAACTCCATTAAAATATGTATCAAAGTGATTCCTGCAATGATCCCTGTTATGGTTCCAATGATGTAATTCATGTTTTTTTGTGACGTAAATCTTTTGCTTTTTATTTTATCAAAAAAGAAAATATACAGATACAACATCACAAAGGTTCCGGTAGCGGCTCCTGACACATACGAAATAATAGAGGCTCTTTCGAATTCCATCCAACCGAAGGAGGAAATCGTGATGGTCATGTAAGCTTGGTAAGGAATTGGGAAGACATTAATGGCAGACAAAAACATGCCTTGGAAAAACCGACTGTGCTTACTTCTGGATTGAGGCTCAACTTCGGGCTTGGGATCTGGTTTTGCAATAAACAAAAAGTAAATGGTAATCAGTACAAAAATCACAAAAGCAACAAGTTGCAAAATCTCGACGACATTTTGATGATTGGACAGATATCTTGCAAACATCGCTGCTATATACGTCTGTAAAAATACGATCACACAAACGCCTGTAGAAAACATGATACCTCTTGCATAACCTTCCTTTAAACTAATTTTAGCAGCCGTCATATTTAACAGACCTGGTGGAATGACACCAAGGAATGCAATAATCAAACCCATAAAAAAGAGAAATGTAATACTCAAGATTACTTAATTTTGAATCTAATATAGGTAATTGCTTTGTTTTTTTCTAGATATTGGACTTCATAGTAGGTTTGAATGCTCGTTACTTCATCTGGGCTTCCTTCTTGTTTATACACATTGTGATTGGCATACAATACCTCATGACCTTCACCGTGAAGGAGCCCAAGCGTATATCCATGCATAAATTCACTGTCGGTTTTTAAATTAACGACACCTTCTGGTTTTAAGATTTTTTTGTAGCGCTGTAAAAATTCGGTATTGGTCATGCGATGTTTGGTGCGCTTATACTTTATTTGCGGATCTGGGAAAGTAATCCAAATCTCATCCACTTCCTGCTCACCAAAAGCGTGATCAATCAGTTCTATTTGTGTGCGTAGAAAGGCCACATTATCAATACCTTCCTCTAAAGCTGTTTTTGCACCTCGCCAAAAACGTGCACCCTTGATATCTATACCAATAAAATTTTTGTTGGGAAATCGTTGTGCAAGCGCGATACTATATTCACCTTTTCCACAACCCAGTTCCAATATTAAGGGATTGTTGTTTTTAAATAAAATCTCATTCCAGTGTCCTTTTAAATCAAATTCTTGATTGACCAACTCGTCACGCGTTGGTTGAATGACATTATTGAACGTTTCATTTTCCTTGAATCTTCTTAATTTATTTTTGCTTCCCACTGCTATTAACTATTTCTTGATATTAAATTCTAATCGGTAAAATTAAGGAAATATATCATAGTGCTTAAATCCGTACTTTTGAATCTTGCCAATAATCAAATTGAAGAAAAGCGTATTCGTCGCGTCTGGTAAGCCAAAAAGTTGGTATGAGGAAAAGAATACTTGTTGCGCCTTTAAACTGGGGATTGGGTCATGCGACGCGATGCATCCCTATTATAAATGCGCTAATGGACAATTCCTTTGAACCAATTATTGCCAGTGATGGTGTTGCTTTGGAATTATTGCGCAAAGAATTTCCAAGATTGACCTGCCTCGAATTGCCTGCATATAACATCAAATATTCCAAAAAAAGCTATTTATTTAAGCTGAAATTGTTAAAAGATTCACCAAAAGTAATAAAGGCAATCAATGCGGAGAAAAGGGCTGTACAGAAGATTGTTGATACTTATAATATTGACGGGCTCATTTCCGATAATAGGCTTGGAGTCTATTGCAAAGCCATTCCATGTGTTTTTATGACACACCAGTTACAGGTGTTAAGTGGGAGCACAACTTGGATAAGCAGTAAAATACATCAAAACATCATCTCCCGTTTTGATGAGTGTTGGGTTCCGGATTCAGTAGGAACTGATAATTTGAGTGGCAAGCTTGGCCATGGTAACATTAAAAGTTTGGTCATCAAATACATTGGTCCTTTAAGTCGATTTAAGAAGCTTGACATTGACAAACGTTACGATATCATGGTATTACTATCAGGTCCGGAACCTCAACGTAGTATGTTGGAAGAAAAATTGATCGATGCTTTCAAAACCTATGATGGACATGTATTGTTCATAAAGGGTGTGGTAGAAGAAACGCAAACCATTTCAAAATCAGGAAACCTTACTGTTTACAATTATGTGATAGGATCGGATTTGGAAACCGCCATCAATGAAAGTGAACTCATCGTCTCCCGGTCGGGATATACAACTGTTATGGATCTGGCAAAATTAGGAAAGAAGGCCTTTTTTATCCCAACGCCTGGACAATTTGAACAAGAGTATCTTGCCAAACGGCTTAAAGAAAAAAAATTGGTACCTAGCTGCAGCCAAGATGAATTTACCATTGACAAACTAGCGAATCTTACGGAATATAAAGGTTTGGACGCATTTGAATATGAAGTCAACTTTAAGAAGTTATTTCACCTTTTCAAGGGTAAATGAAAACTCACTGCCAACACCATATTCGCTTTCTACATAAATTTTTTCGTCGTGTGCTTCAATAATATGTTTGACGATTGATAATCCGAGACCGGAACCACCTTCTCTTCTTGACCCGCTTTTATCGACCCTAAAAAATCGCTCAAACAATCGTGGGATATGCATTTTTCTGATGCCTTCGCCATTGTCGGTTACACGCACGATGACTTTGTTTTTTATTAGGTTTTCCACGCTTACCTCTGTAGTTCCCTTTGCTTTTCCATACTTGATGGAATTTACAATTAAGTTGGTAAGCACTTGCTGGATACGTTCTTTGTCAGCTTTTACATTGACTGGATTTTTATAATCCATATCGAACATGAGGGTTATTTTTTTCTTTGCTGCCTTCATCTCCAACAAGTCAAAAACACTTTGGATAACATCGATGACATCAAACTCTTCGACGTTGAGGCTCAAATCACCCACTTCCAGTTTGGTGATCATATCCAAATCCTTTACGATATAAATGAGTCGTTCCACCCCTTTGCTGGCTCGCGTTAAGTATTTTTTACGGATTCGTTCATCTTCCATTGCTCCATCGAGCAAGGTCAATATATATCCTTGTACTGTAAATAATGGTGTTTTTAGTTCATGCGAAACA
>JBGSXJ010000092.1:0-2429 GCA_041751535.1 Aquaticitalea sp. | reverse complement strand
TGAAGATCCCTAAATAACGTTGACCGTTTTGTTAAACATTAATTATTAAACAATTCGGACAATTGCGAGCCTGAAGTGCCTGTTGGGCAAAAAGATTGAGTTGACTCGATGTCAACTCAATCTTTTTCTGACCTTCGGCATAAATGGTCGCCATTGGCCTGTTGGGCAATGGCAAATTTATAACATAATTGTAATATCCCAAAGGAGTGTACTTGAAAATTCCATCATGCTGTCTTTTGGTATTGTATTGGTTCACTGCCTTAAACACCTGCTCCTTCAACTCTTTGAATGATTTTGGCTTCCAATAATCCAGATATTCCTCCTTTATCGTTCGGTTGATCCGCTCGGCATAAGCATTATCTTGAGCTATTTCACCCATACTTATACTAGTACCATAGCCTATCAAAAGATCCGTATAACCTTTGTAACCATACTGACTACCTCTGTCAGAATGATGAATCTGTGGGGCTTCATATTGCTTTAAAGCCATCTTTAACGCTTTCATATTTGCTTCTGCTCTAAGGTTATCTGAGGTCTGATAGCCTACTATTACTTTGGTGTATACATCGATGATAAAGACTATATAGTAAAAATCATCTCCAATGCGATAGTAGGTTATGTCACTCTGCCAGATCTTATTGGCACCGTTGATGACCATTCCGGTTATTAAGTTTTGATATTTATAACAGGTTGAATAGGTTGTTCTTATAAAGTTTTTACTCTTCTTTAATCGAAAACCTAATTGCATAAAAACCTCAATGAAACTATCTCTTCCCAAAAAATCTGGCTTAAGGGTGTAATACATTTTTTCCACTCCGCAGCCTGGATGTTCCGCGCGAAGCTCCTCTGCCTCGCATATTAATTGCTTAAGTTGACCGTTGAAGACTTCCCTTCGCTTAAAATATTGACTTACTGCTTGCTTAGTTGTGCCAACTAATTCATACAAGTTGTTTAGTGAAACTTTCATTTGTGAGTGGTTTTGTCTAAACCAGATGATAGTTTCGAGCCGATATTTTTTTTTATGTCAACCTTAAGATCCTCCTCTGCCAGATCAATCATTTTCAAATAAAAATCAATAAGCATTTGTTTTTGACCTAAAGTACGTTCAAGCTCAGCAATACGATTCTCGTACTGTTTAAGCTTCTCAGTTGGACTTTCGTGCTTTTCCACTATGCGATAATGTTTTTCTGATACGTTTGAAAATTTATATACCCACTTATAAAGAACGCTTACATGTAAATCATACATACGCGAAATTTGTGTGGGCGAAAAAGTACCCTTCTCATATTCAGAGACTACTTTTTTCTTGAACTCAATGTCAAATTTACGATATTGACGAACGCTTCGAGAATTAAATTTTTTACTCATTTTTTTCTTCTTTAGCGGTCATCGTATTTCAGGGACGTACAATTACGAATTACGAGATGCAAATACGTTTCACGAAGAGCCGCAAATGCGCAAAGAAATACAAAAGGAACTTCCATTTTTACATTTACAACTTGCAGCTTGTAGCTTGAGGCATGTGACTTGCAGCTTCCCCCTTCAATCAAGTCCCCCAATTCTCTCTATCCAAATCTCTATACTGTATGGCTTCAGCAAGGTGTTCGACTTTGATATCTTCAGAATCAGAAAGATCTGCTGCTGTGCGAGCCACTTTCAAGATGCGGTCATAAGCGCGGGCGGATAACTGTAGTTTTTTCATGGCTGTACTCAGCAATAGTTGACAGGCTTTGTCCAATTGACAGACTTCTTTGACTAATTTGCCCGGCATTTGAGCATTGTAGTATAGTCCCGGATATAATTCAAATCTTTTTTCTTGAATATTTCTGGCATTTACTACTCTTTCAGCAATTATTTTACTGGATTCACCGGAAGGGCCTTCGGTCGAGAGCTCTTCCACACTCACAGGTGTAACCTCCACATGAATATCGATTCGATCCAAAAGGGGGCCGGAGATTTTATTCAGGTATTTTTTGACCATGCCCGGTCCACAGACGCATTCTTTTTCAGGATGATTGTAATATCCACAAGGGCAAGGATTCATAGAAGCGATCAAGATAAAACTAGCCGGATAATCTACTGTTATTTTTGCTCGAGAGATGGTTACACGCCGCTCTTCCATTGGCTGCCTCATAACTTCAAGTACTGCCCGTTTAAATTCTGGGAGTTCATCCAAAAAAAGGACTCCATTATGCGATAAGGATATTTCTCCGGGCATAGGATTTGAACCTCCGCCTACTAAAGCAACATCGCTAATGGTATGATGTGGAGAACGAAATGGGCGTACGGCTACCAATCCTGTTTCTTTATTCAATAGTCCTGCCACTGAGTGAATCTTGGTTGTTTCGAGTGATTCTTTAAGAT
This sequence comes from Aquaticitalea sp., assembly GCA_041751535.1. GTDB lineage: Bacteria > Bacteroidota > Bacteroidia > Flavobacteriales > Flavobacteriaceae > JBPOFM01. Next base: position 65 of record JBGSXJ010000092.1, on the reverse strand, counting down.
TCAGTGGTGGAAGTATAGTAGGTAGTCTTCGAGCCAACATGGTTTTACCGGCACCGGGTGGACCT
>JBGSXJ010000091.1:0-2919 GCA_041751535.1 Aquaticitalea sp. | reverse complement strand
GCTGCCTGCAATGAAAACCAATGAGGCACTCCTTAATAATTATATCACTGCGACTGAGCGTTACACGCGTGCGCCATACAGATATACCGAAGCATCGCTGGTAAAGCAATTGGAAGAACTGGGCATTGGCCGTCCATCAACTTACGCGCCAACCATTTCCACAATTCAAAATCGGAATTATGTTGAGAAAGGAAATGTAGATGGGCTAGAACGAAACTATACACAATTACGCTTTAAATCTGGGACCATTAAGGAAAAAGAGCTTTCCGAAAAAGTGGGTTCAGATAAAGGTAAATTGGTTCCAACAGATGTTGGAATGATTGTTACCGATTTTCTTGTCAATCATTTTTCAAGTATTTTGGATTACAACTTTACAGCCAAAATGGAAGAGGATTTTGACAATATTGCAGAAGGCAAAGAAGATTGGACCGAAATGATGCGTAATTTTTATAAAGACTTTCACCCGCAAGTAGAAGATGTCCAAGAAAATGCTGAACGCGAATCTGGAGAACGTATTTTAGGAAAAGATCCAAAATCAGGGCGAACAGTGTTGGTACGACTCGGAAAATTTGGACCCATGGTACAAATAGGCACTCCCGATGAAGAAGAAAAACCACAATTTGCAAGTCTGCTGCCCGACCAGCAATTAAATTCCATTTCGTTTGAAGATGCGATGGATTTGTTTAAACTACCTAAAGACCTTGGATTATACGAAGGTCAAGCGGTGGAAGTAAACAATGGTCGCTTTGGGCCCTACGTTAAGTTTGGCGATGCCTTTGTATCGCTTCCTGCAGGTTTGGACCCAATGAGTGTAGAGCTTGATGATGCAATTGATCTTATTAAAGAGAAGCAAAAAGCAGATGCTCCTATATATAAGTATAAAAATCTTCCTGTTGTAAAAGGTAAAGGCCGTTTTGGGCCATTTATCAAATGGAATAACATGTTCATCAACGTGAGCAAAAAATATGATTGGGACAACCTATCAGATACTGATATTGAGGAATTGATAGAGGGCAAAATTCAAAAGGAGAAAGATAAGCTTATTCATGATTGGAATGAAGAAGGCATTAAAGTAGAGAAAGCCCGTTGGGGAAGACATACCGTAACAAAAGGTAAAACCAAAATAGAATTGGACAAATCGGTTGACGTCACTAAAATGACTTTAGATGAAGCCAAAGAGCTCATCGCAAGTAAATCTACCAAAAAGAAAACCGCTACAAAAAAAACTGTAAAGAAAAAAACGGCTAAAAAGTAGATTTTTCATTAATTTTGAAAACACATTATAAAAATGACTCCCTGATAATTTCAAGAAGTTCAATATAAGTAAACGATATAACATTTTAATTTAATGAACTTTAGTTTTCTCTCGCCAGTATCCGATTCGGTTTTGGCGCATGGCGAGTTATTATCAGAACAAGCTCTTGGTAGAAAAATCAAGATACATTCCAAACAACATGGCATTCCTGATCTTGACGATGTTAAAATTGCAATCATTGGAGTTCTGGAGAATAGAAATGATGTTAACTATATAGGGGAAACCTTCAGTTTTGATACATTAAGAGTTAGTTTATACGGATTATTTCCAGGAAACTGGCATTCAGAGATCGCCGATTTGGGAGATATTCTCAAAGGTGAAACAGTTGAGGATACCTATTACGCACTAAAGACTACTTTGTCTTTATTACTGGAAAAAAAAATCATACCTATTATATTAGGAGGAAGCCAAGATTTGACTTTTTCAAATTATCGTGCCTACGATACATTTTCTCCAATGGTCAATATTGTTAATGTCGATTGCAATTTCGATTTGGGCGATGCTTCACAACCTATTAAGAACAATAGCTATCTCGGAAAGATTATTTTAGAAAAGCCTTATAACCTTTTTAATTACTCCACCATTGGTTATCAAACCTATTTTAATTCGCAGGAAGAAATCGATCTAATGGAGAAATTATATTTTGAAGCGTATCGGTTGGGTGAAATATCAAAATCCATTCATTTGGTCGAACCCGTGATGCGCGACGCTCATATTGTAAGTCTCGATTTAAAATCGATAAAAGCTTCTGAAGTGTCCACAAGGCAAAAACATTCTCCAAATGGATTTGACGGTAAAGAGATTTGCGCCATTTCGCGCTATGCAGGCATCAGCAATAAAGTATCCTCGTTTGGCGTTTATGAATATCGTCCATCTAAAGAAGATCACGTTTCAGCGATGCTCGTTGCCCAGATTTTATGGTATTTTATCGAGGGGGTCAACTGTAGAGTGAAAGATGACGATTTTAAGGATGATACCAATTATCAGAAATACAATGTGTTGGTTGAAGATGAAGAGTTGATTTTTTATAAAAGCATCAAAACAGGACGATGGTGGATTGAAATTCCATTTTTACCAAATGTTAATAATAAATTAAAAAAGCACACGTTATTACCATGCATGCATGACGACTATATGGAGGCTAGCCACGGTAAAATACCAGAAAGATGGTATAAAGCGTATAAAAAGAATAGTTTTTGATTACATTTGCAGAATGCGGTATACTACGTAATTAATCGATGAAATGCATGCTTTTTAGGATAAAGTGCAAAAAAAGTGAAAAAAAAATTGTTTATTTGAAAATATATGGATATGTTTACTGCCTTAAAAAATTATTACCAATTTAGAAACTAAATATTTTAACCTCGAGTTTATATGAATACGAAGAAGTTTGTTTTATTAACCGCTGTTTTAGCTCTTTTGGTTAGTTGTGGCTCTGGTGACAGAGGAGAACTAGTAGGAGTTAAAGGAAAGAAATGGCATCCTGAAAAGCCATATGGTATGACCTTGGTTCCTGGTGGAGCCTTTATCATGGGTAAATCGGATGATGATTTAGCTGGCGTTCAAGACGCTCCAACAAAAACTGCTACTGTAAGTGCGTTTTA
>JBGSXJ010000090.1:0-3320 GCA_041751535.1 Aquaticitalea sp. | reverse complement strand
AGATGCTTATGAGAACGAAGTGTATATGTTACCAAAGCATTTGGACGAAAAAGTAGCTAAATTACATTTGGAAAAATTAGGAGTTGAATTGACCGAACTGCGCAACGAACAAGCGGATTATATTGGCGTACCAGTTGAAGGACCATTCAAACCGGAATATTATCGTTACTAAAAAAAAGTCCGCTTACGCTTCTAGAAAATAGATCGCTTCGCTTTTAGATATTAGATTAACCCTTGCTGTTCCAATATTTTGGAAGTGAGGGTTTTTTGATTTTGGCAATTGCTAAAGCACCACGCTTTACGCTATATCTTTTCTTTTTTAGAAAAAAAGAAAAGGATGCCGCTGCAATCGTTATTGCGAGAGTCTGATAAACGGGCAAATACTTCGAAAAATTAGCTTAATTATATACATGTAAACTTATTAATACGTAACTGGTTTTTTTGTGAATAACTAGACGTATGATTTCACTTTTTAATTTGCTTTGTTAGAAATTAATACCCTATATTTATAACCATATATAAGGTTGTATAATATGGTTATAAAAGAATTCTATTCGCTTTCCGAAGCAGCAGAAATACTCGGTAAAAATCCTGAAACGTTGCGTCGTTGGGACAATGATGGAAAGCTTGAGGCTGTTCGCGAACCTATGAGCAATTACCGTGTTTACACAAAACAACAGTTGGAAATTTTTCCTGAATTTAAATCTTATTTTGAAAAAACAGATAAAGGTAATATTGTAATCCCCCTAAAAGAATACACCGTCCTAGAACTTTTTGCAGGAGCCGGAGGATTGGCAATTGGATTGGAACAGGCTGGGTTAAAATGCAAAGCTCTCAATGAAATTGATAAATGGGCTTGTCAAACTTTGCGGACAAATCGTCCTAATTGGCATGTTTTGCAAGGTGATATCAAGGACATGAGTTTTTATGAATATGAGAATCAAATAGACGTCGTCACAGGCGGATTTCCATGTCAAGCATTTAGTTATGCGGGTAAAAAACTTGGACTTGAAGATGCGCGAGGGACTTTGTTTTATGAGTTTGCCCGAGCAGTTAAAGAAACAAATCCTAAAATCTGTATTGGCGAAAATGTCAGAGGTCTTTTAAGTCATGAAAATGGCAAAACCCTTGAAGGAATGATCTCCATTTTAGATGACATAGGATATAATGTGGTGTCTCCTGTTCAAGTTTTAAAAGCAATTCATTATAATGTGCCCCAAAAACGTGAGCGATTGATTTTAGTGGCAATTCGAAAGGATATTTCCATCAATTACAAATATCCTAAACCATTTTCTGACATATATAATTTAGAAGATGCCCTGAAAAAAGGTGCATTGTATGACACTAACGTGCCAAAATCCAAAGGAGCGACCTATCCCCAACATAAAAAGGCAGTTTTAGATTTGGTGCCGCCTAAAGGCTATTGGAGAGATTTGCCCCTTAATATTCAAAAGGATTATATGCAGAAAAGTTTTTATCTTGGTGGCGGAAAAACTGGAATGGCTAGACGTATTGGTTGGGACGAACCTTGTTTAACGCTCACTTGCAGTCCAGCACAAAAACAAACTGAACGCTGCCATCCAGACGAAACACGGCCTTTCACCATTCGCGAATATGCCAGAATTCAAACGTTTCCTGATGATTGGCATTTTGAAGGATCAGTTTCACAACAATATAAACAAATTGGCAATGCTGTGCCCGTGAATTTGGCTATAGAAATTGGGTATTCAATCGTGAAATTTCTAAATGATTATGAAAAAGTCTCTGATGGAAAAACAGATCTTATTTCCTCAGCCAATTTAGAAATAGTCTCTTGAAGTATTTGAGTGCCGTAAATTTCCAAAGCTACTTCACCTATAGCACTTGAAATTTCAAAATAAAAGTTTTCTTTTCCAGTTAGGTGATGCCAAAATTCTTTTCCGGCCAACACGGGAAATTCTTTATTTATGTTTCGATAATGTGTGCTCAATTCTGCATTTTCACCATAAACAACCCCAACAATCATATCATCCAATCTAACATCAAGATAGTTTGTACGAGCCAAATTTTTTACAGCTTGAAAATGATCAATCACCGTTTTTACATCATCTTTGTTTATGGTGTTTGGCCCAGATTTTATTTGACAATATTTTTTTCTTCCATCAATCGCATCAATAAATTCAATATCTATGCCTTGAACCACAGACCCCATCATACCATCAAATAATTCAGAAATCATCTTTTGAGCTTTATTGCCAAAAGTTGTAGTTATGGAAGTACTCAACAGGCGCGGAAATATCAACGCTTTAGCGAAACTTTCTGGAGTCGATTCGCCCTCTAAAAAATTAGCCAGATAAGCCAATAAAAATGGATTGATCTTATATGATTTTAAAGAACTTGCTCTTTTTGTTGCGCCTTCGAGATGTGAATTGACAATTTCTTTTCGAAAAAAATCTTTAGCGTTATTAAGTATTTTTTCTCTTTGTAATTCATTCATAATTCATTACTTTAAATTGATGGCAGCTGATTACGAAGATAACAAAATAATCGTCCCAAGATTCAACGAAGAATCAGGCTTCTACACCACTAAAAAAAGCTCAAAAATAATGAGTAAAATCCGTGGGAAGAACACCAAGCCGGAATTGCTTTTTAGAAAGGCATTATGGAAAAAAGGCGTCCGTTATCGTGTGGATAGCAAACAACTTCCTGGCAAACCCGATGCATCTATCAAAAAATATAATCTTGCCATTTTTATTGATGGTGAATTTTGGCACGGTTACAATTGGGATGAGAAAAAAAACAGCATCAAAAGCAACCGCAAATTCTGGATCCCAAAAATAGAGCGCAACATGCAACGCGACCGGCAAGTCAATCGTGAATTACGGGAAATGGGCTATACCGTTTTTCGATTTTGGGAGCATGAAATCAAACATAATCTTGATCAATGCATTAAGGATGTTTTGGTGTATATCGCAATTGGACGGAATGACTAAATGGTATATGGAACGCTTCAGTTATTGGTGATATCAAGACATTTAATGTACCTTTAACTTATGAATCACAACTCAAAACTCCCAAACGTCGGAACAACCATTTTTACAGTCATGAGCGCTTTGGCCAATGAGCACAACGCCATCAATCTTTCTCAAGGTTTTCCAAATTTTAACAGTGATCAAAAGTTGAAGGATTTGGTTTCCAAAGCCATGAATTCCGGGTACAATCAATATGCGCCAATGGCTGGCAGTATGGAGTTGCGCGTCGCTATTGCAAATAAATTCGACTTACTTTATAACAATTCATACAATCCGGATACAGAAATTACGGTGACTGCGGGAGCAACA
>JBGSXJ010000089.1:0-9586 GCA_041751535.1 Aquaticitalea sp. | reverse complement strand
TTTCTGTTTTGCCCAAAGGTAAATTTAAGATGCAACGCAAATGCTGCTCAAATTGCGACGTGTAACTCGATTCAATCGTATGGTGACCAGAATTGTGAGGTCTTGGAGCCACTTCATTCACCAAAATTTCGTCCTTTTCAGTTTGAAACATTTCAACGGCCAATAGTCCAACATGGTCAAAAGCCTTTGATACTTTTAGGGCAAGTTCTTGTGCTTTTATGGCTACTGAGGTATGGATTCTGGCGGGACAAATTACATATTCCACTTGATTGGCTTCGGGATGAAATTCCATTTCTACAACTGGATACGTTTTGACTTCACCATTCGTATTTCTACTGACAATGACCGCCAATTCATTTTTAAAAGGAATCATTACTTCTGCAATGCACTCCCCATCATTCAAATCTTTTAAATCTTCTTTGGTTCTGACGACTTTCACACCAGTACCATCATAACCAAATTGTGCCGCTTTCCAAACAAAAGGGAAATGCAAACCGCCATTGTCAACAGCATCCTCAATCTCCGAAACGTAGGCAAATCGCACAAAGTCAGCCGTTGGTATATTGTTATCTACATAAAAGAGTTTTTGTGTTGCTTTATTCTGAATGGTACGCAAGGTTTTAGATGATGGATATACCTTAATGCCTTCATCTTCCAAAGTTTCAAGGGCATCCACGTTGACGTTTTCAATTTCAATAGTGAGCACATCTACGTTTCTTCCGAAGGAAACTACAGTGTCGTAATCCATCAGGTCGCCTTTTGAGAATTCGTTACAGGCAATTTTGCAGGGTGCTTCGTCGCTCGGATCTAAAACACAGGTATGGATGTCAAATTTTCGAGTGTCATAGAGGAGCATTTTGCCCAATTGTCCACCACCAAGAATACCGAGTTTAAAGGTTGAAGAAAAATAATTCATGTTTAATATCCTTGAAGGAAAAAATCTTTTAAATTTATAACAACAGCACAAAAATACGTTTTAACTGCCAAAATCGTAAATCTAAAACGGTAATTCGTCAATCAAAAACGTATCTTTGCACCTTTAAAACTGAATTCACATTGATAAAGCTACACGATTTATACTTTAAGCCTTTTATTTCGGAAAAAGAAATAGATGTTGCTGTGTCGCGTATGGCCGATGATATTGCCCAGGATATATCCGACGAAATTCCCGTGTTTATTGGGATTTTAAACGGTTCGTTTATGTTTGTGAGCGATTTTGTAAAGAAGTATCCAAAGCCTTGTGAGGTGACTTTTATTAAGTTGGCTTCTTATGAAGGCGTCAAATCTACCGATGATATTCAGCGTTTAATTGGCCTGACACAAGACTTAACCGGAAGAACAGTCGTGGTGCTTGAAGACATCATCGATTCAGGAAAAACACTTGAAGAAGTACATCGGATTTTTAAAAATGAAAAGGTAAAGGTGCTTAAAATAGCTACCTTATTCTATAAGCCAGAAGCCTATAAGAAAGATTTCAAATTACATTATGTTGGTATCGAAATTCCAAATAAATTCATCGTAGGTTACGGTTTGGATTTTGATGGTTTGGGAAGGGATTTACCTGAAATATATCAATTAAAAACAACACAACACATGACAAATATTGTGCTATTTGGACCTCCAGGTGCTGGAAAAGGAACACAAGCCGAATTTTTAAAAACGAAATATGATTTGATTCACATCTCTACAGGTGATGTGTTTCGATTCAACATTAAGAACGAAACGGCCCTAGGTATGCTTGCAAAATCTTATATGGATAAAGGAGAATTGGTGCCCGACCAAGTCACTATTGATATGTTGGCTGCTGAAGTTGAAAAAAATACAGGAGCCAACGGATTTATTTTTGATGGGTTCCCGCGTACCGACGAGCAGGCCAAAGCACTCGATTTATTATTGGAAGAAAAAGATTCGGAAATCAGTGCCATGATTGCCTTAGAGGTGGATGATGAGGTATTGGAGAAACGGCTTTTGGAGCGTGGAAAAACCAGTGGAAGACCAGATGATGCCGATGTAGAAATCATTAAAAACCGCATCAAGGAATACTACACCAAAACGGCACCATTAAAAGACTACTATTCCGCACAAGACAAATATTTTGGGGTTGATGGTGTTGGCAGTATCGAAGACATCACGAATCGATTGAGTACAGTGATTGATAAATTGTGAGCAATTCCTGTGCGAACAGTCCCGAATTTTCGGGATCATGATTTAATACTAACCTTTGAAGTTTATTGAGGAGCTTTTTTAACCTCTCAACTTCGTATAAAAAGATTTCCGCTTTCGCGGGAAGTTACCATGACAGAAGGAAACTTTGTAGACTACGTAAAAATGAATGTCACTTCCGGCAACGGGGGCAAAGGCTCCATGCATTTACATCGCGAAAAATTCATTACAAAAGGTGGTCCCGATGGAGGTGATGGTGGGCGAGGTGGCCATGTGATCTTAAGAGGCAATGAAAACCTATGGACTTTACTGCACCTCAAGTTTAAAAAACACATACAGGCAGGTCATGGTGAACATGGTAGTGCTTCAAGAAGTTCAGGAGCCGATGGTGTTGATGAATATGTAGATGTGCCACTGGGAACGGTCGTCAAAGACGCAGAAACGGATCAGGTACTTTTTGAAATCACCGAACATGGCGAAGAAAAAATCATTGTCGAAGGTGGTATGGGCGGATTGGGTAACTGGCATTTCAGAACGTCCACCAACCAAACGCCACGCTATGCACAACCAGGCATTCCAAAACAAGAAAAGGATATTTTGCTGGAACTTAAAGTCCTTGCAGACGTCGGTCTTGTAGGATTTCCAAATGCGGGCAAATCAACCCTACTTTCAGTAGTCACATCTGCAAAGCCAAAAATTGCAGATTATGAATTTACAACATTAAAGCCAAATCTAGGCATCGTGGAGTACCGTGATTTCAAGACTTTTGTCATGGCAGACATTCCAGGTATCATTGAAGGTGCCGCTGAAGGAAAAGGACTCGGACATTATTTTTTAAGACATATTGAACGTAACTCCATATTGTTGTTCTTGATCCCTGCCGATGCCAAGGACATACATAAGCAATACGAAATTCTTCTCGACGAACTCCGACGCTACAACCCAGAAATGCTCGATAAGGATCGTCTGATAGCCATATCCAAGTGCGACATGCTCGATGATGAACTCAAAGCAGAGCTAAAGGCAGAACTAGATACATCCTTACCAATTGAGTACATGTTTATTTCTTCTGTGGCGCAGCAAGGCCTTACCGAATTAAAGGATAAACTTTGGAAGATGCTTAATTAACACAGATAGCATTGTTTTAAACAGGAAAATGTGATTTATGTAATAAGTACGTAAAATTATGTAACTCAAATTGCTTTAAAAACCACCATCTTTGTAGTGGTTGGTTAGTTAAGAAGTCCAAATGCACTTTCATTTGGCAATAGAATAAGCAGGCATCTAAAGCCTGCTTTTTCTGTTTAAGTAATTAAGGGAACCATTTACCATATCCATGTATTGAATATTACACATTTTAATCCAACACTTCTTGCTGAATAGAGTCCAAATCCTTGATGTTGATAGAATGATAAGTACTAATAGAGGTTTAATTGGCCTATGGAATTAGATTTTTAACACTTAAGGGATTGCTAAATACATTGAAAATCAGTATCACTGATTGGAATTTTCACTAGCTTTATACTTTCATTGATTCACTCACCCAAACTAGGTGTTTACTCAATGTTACTTGTTCTATATGAATGACTACTTTATATTTGATTCAAACAAAACAACAATACTATGAAAACATTTGTCACACTCACAACAAAAAAAGCCTTTAGCACTTTAGGACTTTTTATGATCTTAATGATTGCTTCAGTTTATTTCAATCAAGGCTATGCCCAAACAACCGAAACAGCACAAAACGAACGTATCATTAAAGGAATTATTAGCGATGGTAATGGCCCTTTGGAAAGTGTCAATATCGTTTTGAAAGGTACCAAAACCGGGACAGCCACAAACAGCAAGGGAGAATTTACATTCCCGAAACCCCTTAAAACAGGAGATGTTTTGCTCATCAGTTATTTGGGATACGAAACAATCGAGACTAGCATTAAAGGCGATACCACATTTTTAAGATTGAATCTTTCAGATGATTTGATCGAGTTCTCTGGTGCACTTAATTCTGATAAACCGTACAAAAGCAAACGCTCTAATTAAGCAATAGCCTCTATTAATGAGAACACTGCTCGCAATAGGTTTGCTCATAGTTGCACTCCAATCTCACGCGCAACGATCTGATTTTAATAACATTGATTTTAGAACTGCAGATAAGTACGCATTGGAATGCAAAGATGAGGGTCTTGACAACCTACCATTTTTGGTCCATCAACTTACATCAAATTTGGACACAGATGTAGAGCGTTTTAGAGCCATATATAGATGGGTTTGCGGCAATATTGCCAATGATTATGGCCTCTATTTGCGCAACATGCACAAAAGAAAGAGATTTAAGGATGATAGCCTGAAATTAAAGGAATGGAATGACCATTTTCGGAAGATTTCATTTAAAAAACTGTTACGGCATCAAAGAACAATTTGCACCGGCTATGCTTACCTGATAAAAGAACTTGCCAGTTTGGCCAATATCGATTGCGAAATTATCGATGGTTTTGCCCGGACCAGTATGATTGATGTGGCTACACTAGATACGCCTAACCATGCCTGGAATGCCGTAAAGCTAAATGGCAAATGGTATCTATGCGATCCCACTTGGGCAAGTGGATTACCCAATACAACCACCAATCAATTCGAATTTAAGTACAACGACGGATTCTTTTTGACCAAGCCTGAACTCTTTGCAGTGAATCATTATCCGGTGGATACCAAATGGTTTCTAATGGATGATGACATTCCTTCTTTTAATACATTTTTAGAAGCTCCCATTTTTTACAACAAAGCTTACGAAAATCTTACTGCCCATAATGCACCTATAAACATGCACAATACCGTAAAGAAATATGAAAAAGTGCTTTTCAACTGTCAGCTTCTCAATAAGGTTGACGAAAAAGACATTAGTTTGCTAATTGATAATGGCAGTAATGCCAAAAAAGTACATCCTCAATCTACGACCATCATCAATCAAAATTTGATCGTTGAGTATGCCTTTGAGACATCAGGTTTTTATGATGTGCACCTTTATATCGGTTCTGATTTGATTACTACTTATACGTTTGAGGTAGAGAAGGGGTGAGTGTGAAATTGAATGGACAAAGATTGAATCGGACAAATAGTAAAATAAAAAAGTTTCCCGAATTATGACAAACCAATAAAATGATAGAAACAATCCTTTCGACTTTAGCTGAATTTGGACTAATTGGCGAAGATTATAAACATCGAAAACGAATAATTAAAAAGGAACAAGAAGACGGAACTAAAAGACCTTTTCAAAAATATGTTATGCAACCTAGCGTGTTAGGGTTTATTGCTATTTTTATTATTGTATGTTCAACTGCCATTTTGTTTTTTACTTACCAAAGAACATCAATTTATCCAGAAAAAACGAAAACAGAAATAGCTGAAATGAGTGAAAGAGTTGAAAATTGGAATGATAAGTTAGGAACTTATCCGACTGATATGAATGAATTGATTGGAAATAGTCCCATAAGACAAGAATGGAAAAATGACGCGTGGGATCGTGCCTATACATATACTATTATGGAAAATGGTAACGGGTTTTTAATCACGTCTGCAGGTCCTGATGGGCAATTTGGAACAGAAGATGATATTAATTCCAAATAGTACTCAACAAAGCATTACCGAAAACCACGACCTTTATTCAAAATAAATCCAAATGAATTTTAATCCCTTTCCACAACTAACAACCGAGAGGCTTGCTTTAAGAAAGATTAAGGAGTCGGATAGCGACATTATTTTATTCCTGCGTTCTGATAGTAACGTTAATAGATTCATTGATAGACCTGAACATAGAAAAACCAATAATACAACCGATGCCATTAAATTTATAAAAGAACTATCTGATTATCTCGATACCAATACCTCCATTGCTTGGGGCATTACCTTAAAAAACAATCCCCAAATTGTTGGTACCATCTGTTTGTGGAATTTTTCTGCAGATCGAAAAACTGCCGAAGTCGGATATGATCTACATCCTGAATTCCAAAGAAAAGGAATTATGAATGAAGCACTAAAAAGTGTTCTGGATTTTGGGTTCCATACATTGCATCTTTTTAAGATAGAAGCTTTCACCCATAAAGAAAACAAAAGTTCCATCGGACTATTGAAAAACAATGGATTTAAATTAATGGAAAACAGAACGGATGACGATAATGGCAGTAATATTATTTTTGAAATTTTAAATAAATAGTTCTTACTAGCGAGTTATTTAGGCCCATCAAATCGCTCTTGAAATCCTCGTAAAACCTTTTATATCGGCATAGAAATCATTCGTGGATATGTGGCAACAAAAATCCATCAACCTTTAAGCATCAACCAAAATTTTGTATCTTTAAAATAAAATATGCCATGCGACATCTACCTTACATCCTACTGATATGCGTTATCACAGCCTGCTCACCCGTGCGAGTCAACTATGATTATGACACAAAAACTGATTTTAACGTTTATAAAACTTACAATTATTATACACCACTCAATACAGGCTTAAGTGATTTGGACACCAAACGACTGCTCGATGCACTCGATGCCCAAATGCAAGCTAAAGGCTTCACACTTTCTGAAACCCCCGATTTTGTAATCAACATCCAGAGCAGTGAGTTCCAAGGAGCCCAGCGAAACAATGTTGGTGTAGGTGTTGGAGGCGGTGGCGGCAATATGGGAGGTGGAATTTCCATTGGACTCCCTATGGGCCAAGCGGATGTTAATAGGCAAATCATCTTTGATTTTGTTGACGACAGAAAAACCGGTTTGTTCTGGCAGGCCGTAAGCGAAAGCAGTTACAACCCCAACGCAAAACCAGAACAACGCCAAGCGCAACTACAAAAAATTGTAACTAAAGTACTTTCAGGGTATCCACCAGAGAGGAAATAAGTAATTTTTTAATACAACTTTAATAATTCCATCTCATATTTAGGGGTTTCATTTAGTAACTTTGGATAAAACCTAATGAATATGAAAAACTTAAAAGATAAAGTTGCCTTAATCACAGGAGGCACACAAGGTATAGGATTTGGAATTGCATTAAGCCTTATGAATGAAGGCGTCAAAGTAGTTGTTACCAGCCGAGATGAAGATCGCGCTTTGGAAGCTGCCCAAAAATTGGATAAAGCCACAACCTCTGGCGTTAAAGCCTTCGGCATAAAAGCTGATGTTCGAAGTTTTGAAAGCCAGCAAGAAGCGATAAAAGAAGTAGTAGAGCAATTCGGGCAACTGGATATTGTCATTGCCAATGCCGGGATCGGTCATTTTGCGCCAATTGAAGATTTAACCGTTGAACAATGGGAAGAAACGATTGACACCAATCTTACAGGCGTATTCAATTCTATAAAAGCCAGTGTCGAAGCTTTGAAAAAATCAAAAGGCTATTATATCACGATATCTAGTTTGGCAGGTACCAACTTCTTTGAAGGAGGTGCCGCTTACAATGCAAGTAAATTTGGCGTCACAGGCTTCACACAAGCCGTCATGCTCGATTTGCGAAAGCATGGCATCAAAGTAAGCACCATCATGCCAGGCTCGGTAGCCACGCATTTTAATGGTAACGAACCCGATGAAAGTGACGCATGGAAAATCCAAATTGAAGACATTGGCGAATTGGTAGTCGATTTATTAAAAATGAATGAACGCACTTTACCAAGTAAAATAGAAGTGAGGCCGACGATGCCAAAAAGTAAATAAACTATTTTAGCCACGAATACACGAATGTTTTTTTAAACCTATGGCACAATTGTTTTTTCTCTAATACGAGCAATCGCCTAAAAATTATTCGTGTATTCGTGGCAAATTTTACCTAGATTATTACACAGAGCCACACTGAAAACACACAGAGAGCATTAAAGAATATCATTCGTGTATTCGTGGCAAATTCCAACACTATTACACAGAGCCGCACAGAGAACACACAGAGCTACACAGAGAATTATAAAACATCTTTTGTGTATTCGTGGCTAAACACATAACACCTAATACTTATTCCCCATTCCCAACCGAAACTCGAACCCCTTCACTATGACTGCTAAACTCCGGTGCATACATACTTTGAACCGTAGTGATTCCATTACTCATGTTTCCGGCGTTGTTGACACGTAAATCGTATTCGAATACATAGGTTCCTTTTGGTAAATAGTCAAAGAAGAAATTGGTGGCGGCATCTTTGGTGCTTTCGTAATAACCTAATCCATCTTGGTATTTGTATTGCGACAATACATTGATAGGTTCAAAACCAGCAGCGCGCATATCTTTCATGTGGATGAATTCCATATCCCGATCGCTGCGCAATTCAATACGAACCCTTACCAAGTCGCCAACTTTCAAATTGGTTTCAGAAGTGATTTCTGATATTTGTTCGCCTTTATCCGTATTGGTTTTAAGGAAGAGTTTTTTCTTAAGACTTAATGGTGTTTCGGCAGAAGTAATTTTATCCAAATCTTCAAAGTATTGCCAGTACAATGCTCCCCAAGCAACACCATCACCTTTTTTGGTAAGCTTGACAGTGGCCATATCTGGTTTGATGTCTGAACCATTCCATGATGTTTTGTAATAGCCAGTGCCGGCTTCTACCTTCACGTTCTCCAATTTGGAGGGCTCGATCTTTTGACCAGCGATCAAGACTTCAACGGCCTCCGTAACGCTCAACCAATCGCTGCCTTGCAACAATAAGGCATACACGGCTTCGGTGGTGGCTTTTGTGGTGCTCCAACTGTTGGTCTGTTTGTTCTTGAGCAACCAGATTCTAAGGTTGTCAATGGTTTTTACATCGTTTTCAATTTCACCAAAGACTTCAATCATTAAGGCCTGTGTTTCAATTGGTGCTTGATACCAATACCAGGACGCTTTGTTTTCTTTCCAATACATGCCCAATTCGTCATTGGTGATGCTGGTTTCCTTTAAGGATTTCAGGATTTTGTCAGTGGTTGATTTGTCTTTTGCCCTGTGCGAAACCAAAGCCATCAAACCCTTTGCATACAACGGACGGCTCAACCAATACTTCTGGATTTGCGTTTGATAGTAATCGGTAATGGTATTGACTTCTTTTGATTTCTCAATCTCTGGGAAGAAACTACGCATGTACAGATAATGCAATTGGCTATAGCTCAAATGGTCTTTGCTCATATCGACATCCTTTTTATACTTTTTGATGTCTTTATATTCCTGAACAAACTCGGTATCCAAATAGGTCATCGCTTTTTGAATCATTTGTGACTCGTCAGCACTCGAAACTTTCAATTGTTTCAAATGTCCAAAACCAGTGATGATGTGTTGGGTGATAAAACGGTTTGCTTGTCCGCCTTCAAACCAAGACCATGCACCATTGTTCATTTGGTTGTTTTGTAATTTACGCTTTGCGGAATTGAGTTCGTTGTTCATCTTGTTCATGTCGAACAATAAAGCGATGCGTTTT
>JBGSXJ010000088.1:0-2010 GCA_041751535.1 Aquaticitalea sp. | reverse complement strand
GTTGAAAATGATGGACAATGGAAAGCCTACAGTATTGACCTTTCGAAGTTCTTTAAAGCAGATGCTGGCGCCATGTACCGTGTGGAATTGAGCATTAAAAAAGAATACTCTTTGTTTGATTGCAGTAATTACTCAAACATTACCAATGTTGAAGATGGGGAAGACCATTATGAGGACTATTATCACGAAGATGAATATTATGGCATGAACGACAGCGAAACGTATTCAGAGGACGAAGATTTGCGCGAGGAAGCTTATTGGGACAATATAAATTATAGCTATAGAAATTACAATTACAATTGGCGAGAGCGAGACAACCCTTGCCATGACGCATATTACAATGAAAATCGAATCGTTTCCCAAAATCTTTTGGCATCCAATCTCGGAGTTATCGTCAAGAAGAGTGGCAATAACACTTATTATTTTGCAGTCACGGATATCCTGACCACAGACCCTATAAAAAGTGCCAGCATCCGATTGTACAATTTCCAGCAACAGGAAATTGGACGTGTTGACACCGATGGCGATGGTCTAGCGCAAGTTAAATCTGAAAAAAATGCATCCTTCGCGATTGCTTATAGTGGTAAAAACACGACTTATATAAAGTTGGCCGATGGAAATTCGCTTTCCTTAAGCAAGTTTGATGTCTCTGGAAACAGTTTGCAACGTGGACTCAAAGGCTATATTTATGGAGAACGTGGCGTTTGGCGACCTGGTGATTCGTTGTTTTTAACCTTTATGTTGAACGATACCGACAACAAATTACCAAAGGGCCATCCTGTTAAAATGGAAATCACAGACCCTAGCGGAAAACTGATTTATAAAAACATCGCTACCGATAACACCAACAATTTTTACCGATTCACAGTTCCGACCGATTCAGAAGGAAAAACGGGAAGTTACAGTGCCAAAGTATCTGTTGGTGGAGCGCAGTTTTATAAAAGCCTTCGTGTTGAAACCGTCAAACCGAACCGTTTGAAAATCCAAGTGGATTTTGAAAATGAAATCTTAACCTTTAACGAACCCTTAAAAGGAACCTTGGATGTGAAATGGCTTCATGGTGCAGAAGCAAAAAACTTAAAAGCGGAAATCAGGGCTAAATTTAGTACATCTAATCAAGGTTTCAAGAATTTTAATGATTATGAATTTACAGATCCAACACGTTCTTTTTCTTCTGAAGAAATCAATGTCTTTGAAGGAAGTCTAAATGAAGAAGGCGTTGCAAAAATCAACAGCCGTATAAATGTTGGTAAAAATGCACCAGGTTTGCTGAATGTACAATTTTTGGTACGGGCATTTGAAAACGGCGGGGATTTTTCATTGGATGCCTTTTCAAAAACCTACGCACCTTATGAATCGTTCGTGGGAATAAAATCTCCTAAAGGCAATAGTTATGGTTCCTTTTTTACGGATGAAAACCAAACATTTGATGTGGTTGTGGTCGATCCGAAAGGACAACCAATTCAGCGCAATGACCTTGAAGTGAAAGTCTACAAAATTGAATGGCAATGGTGGTGGAATTCGTCTTACGACAATATTTCGAGTTATGTATCGAGTAATTACCACCGTCCGTATCTCGACCAAAAAGTGAATACCGATGCAAAGGGAAAGGGAAAATTCACTTTAAAAATTCCAGAAAATGAGCGTGGCCGATACCTCATTAGAATCATAGATCCAAAAAGTGGCCATGCAGCCGGAAGAACAGCATATTTCTACAAAAACTGGAGCAACGTTTCCCCTTCAAGCGATAAAGATGCAGCAAAAATGTTGGTGTTTGCTGCCGATAAAGAACAGTACTATGTTGGCCAAACTGCCAAAATTAAATTCCCATCCGGTAGCGAAGGTCGTGCATTGATAAGTGTTGAAAATGGTTCGGATGTGCTGTCCTACAAATGGGTCAAAACAACCCAAGGAGAAACGACAGTAGACATTCCAGTAACAAAGGAGATGGCTCCGAATGTATTCATTAATATTTCATTGTTGCAACCCCACGCTGTCACAGGAAATGAT
>JBGSXJ010000087.1:0-16152 GCA_041751535.1 Aquaticitalea sp. | reverse complement strand
TAGTAATTTAAACATACTATAAATGAAAAAGCGTTCACTCGGATTTTGGGAAATCTGGAACATGAGTTTCGGGTTTTTAGGAATCCAAATGGGTTTTGCCCTACAAAATGCTAATGTCAGCCGTATTTTTCAAACGCTAGGCGCGGATATTGAAGATATTCCGATTCTTTGGGTAGCGGCGCCACTTACCGGTTTAATTGTTCAGCCTATAATTGGATATTTTAGTGACCGTACTTGGCATTCGCGCTTAGGTCGTCGTCGTCCTTATTTTTTGGTTGGAGCTATCTTGGCATCCCTAGCATTATTTATAATGCCCAATTCACCTGTCTTATGGTTTGCGGCAGGAATGCTATGGATCATGGATGCGTCCATCAATGTCTCTATGGAGCCATTTCGGGCATTTGTAGGTGATAATCTTCCGGAGCATCAACGAACAAAAGGTTTCGCCATGCAAAGCTTTTTTATTGGTATAGGTGCCTATGTCGCATCCAAACTGCCCTTAATGCTTACCTACGCTGGGGTAGCAAATACGGCTCCAGAAGGGGTTATTCCAGATTCGGTAAAATATTCTTTTTATATTGGTGGTGCTGCTTTTTTTATAGCGGTTCTCTGGACGGTGATTAAAAGTAAAGAATATTCTCCAGCGGAGATGAACGCCTTCGAGAAAGCCGAAAATGAAAACAAACCTGCCAAAGAAGAGTATTCAGATCTTTGGTATCAAAATAATGGAAAATCTCATTTAACCAAAGGTATTATCACGCTTGCTATTGGTTTGGTAGCTACATTTTTGGTCTATAGTTATGATTTAAAAAAGGACTTGTATGTACTCACCATCGGATTGATAAGTCTTGGTGGCTTTGCGATGATTATTTCTGGCTTGATGCAAAGGAATAAAACCAAAAACGGATTCGTAACCATCATGAACGATTTTCAGATGATGCCAAAAGTTATGAAACAATTGGCGTGGGTACAGTTCTTTTCATGGTTCTCATTGTTTTCGATGTGGATTTATACCACTGGTGCAGTAACGCAGCACATATACAATACGACTGATACCACTTCTGAAGCTTATAACACTGGCGCTAATCAAGTTGGTGAAATGTTTGCCAATTACAATATCATCGCAGCAGCAGTGGCGTTTTTATTGCCATTGTTGGCTAAACGTACCAGTAGGAAGTTTACACATTTCTTGGCCTTGGTGGCAGGTGGCTTGGGATTGATGTCACTTTATTTTATATCTAATCCTACAACGTTCACCATAGAATGGTTGCCAATGATTGGTGTTGGTATTGCTTGGGCGAGTATTTTATCTGTGCCTTACGCAATGCTATCGGGCTCATTGCCTGCCTCAAAAATGGGTTATTATATGGGCGTTTTTAACTTTTTTATAGTGATACCACAATTGGTAGCAGCCTCCATTTTAGGATTTTTAGTTTCAAAGTTTTTTAATAACGAACCCATTTATGCATTGTTAATTGGAGGATGTTCCATGATTTTGGCAGGCATTCTATCCTTATTGGTCAATGATAAAGCAACAATAACAATCAATGAATAAAAAAGCATTCATATTCGATCTCGACGGCGTCATCGTGGATACTGCTAAATATCACTTTTTGGCCTGGAAGAAATTGGCCAATAGTATTGGTGTCGATTTTACGGAAGTACAGAACGAACAATTAAAGGGCGTAAGCCGGGTAAAATCCCTTGAAAAAATTCTCACTTGGGGAAATAAAAGCATCAGCGAAGATGAGTTCATGGAATTGATGGCTCTCAAAAACGATGATTATTTGAGCTACATCAGTAAAATGAATGACAGCGAAATTCTTCCCGATGTAAAAAAGATTTTGGATTTTCTATCCGAAAACAACCAACATATCGCTCTAGGTTCAGCAAGCAAAAATGCACGAATGATTTTAAATAAAGTCAATATTCTCAATAAATTTGAAGTCATAGTCGATGGCAATGATGTCAAAAAAGCAAAGCCAAATCCTGAAGTGTTTTTGAATGCCGCCAAACAACTGCATTGCGAACCAAAGGACTGCATTGTATTTGAAGACTCGGTAGCTGGCATCAAGGCTGCAAATATTGCAAGTATGGTATCTATAGGAATTGGAGATAAAGAAACATTGCACGAAGCTGATTATATCTTTAAGGATTTTACGGAAATCAGCATTGAATTTTTAAACGAATTAATTAACAAATAGATTAAAGAATATAGAAAATAGAGAAAAGAAAATAGACTTCTTTAGATGTAGTCTCTAATCTTTTCTACTTAATCTCTCATCTCAATAAAAAATGAATCAAGATTATATAAAACCAACTAATTGGTCCATCATAGAAGAAGGTTTTGATGCCGAACGTGTCAAATCTTCAGAAAGTATTTTTAGTATTGGTAATGGTGCCATGGGCCAGCGCGCCAATTTTGAGGAGCAGTATTCCGGAGAAACATTCCAAGGAAGCTACATCGCAGGAGTTTATTATCCTGATAAAACCCGGGTTGGTTGGTGGAAAAACGGCTATCCTGAATATTTCGCGAAAGTTCTAAATGCACCCAATTGGATTGGAATCAACGTAACCATTAATGGTGAAGCTCTCGATTTGTTTGCTTGTAAAGAAGTGAAACATTTTAAACGCGAACTCAACATGAAAGAAGGTTGGCTGTCCCGAAGTTTTGAGGCTACTTTACATAATTTCATAGAAGTAAAAGTGGAAACCAAACGTTTTTTGAGTATCGATATGGACGAAGTTGGAGCCATTCAATATCATATTACACCGCTTAATAATGAGGCCCAAATTATCATTTCCCCATATTTGGACGCTGGCATCACTAATGAAGACAGTAACTGGGACGATAAATTTTGGAATACTTTGAATGTCCAGTTTGAAGATGAACAGGCATTTATTTTATCTCATACCATGAAAACCAATTTTCATGTTTGTACTGCCATGCAAACGCAGCTCTCTTTAAATGGAACGATTTTAAAACATGAAAAATCCATCAACGATACCATTGACTATATTGAATTTCAATACAAAAATCAAGTCAAAAAAGGAGATACAATAACCATGACCAAATTTGGTGGTTATACCTTGGATAGGAACCACGACAGGGATGAATTGCTTACAATAGCAAAAAAGAATTTGGATGAAGTATCTAAACTCGGTTTTGATAATTTACTTGAACTCCAAAAACAATCTTGGGCGAAAATTTGGGACATGGCCGACATTACCATTGACGGAGATGTAAAAGCGCAACAAGGCATTCGCTTTAACATCTTTCAATTAAATCAGACCTATTTAGGTAAGGATGCCAGATTAAATATAGGGCCAAAAGGTTTTACAGGCGAAAAATATGGTGGAAGTACCTATTGGGATACAGAAGCTTACTGCATTCCTTTCTATATGGCAACCAAAGACCAAGATGTCGCTAGAAAATTATTGACGTATCGCTACCATCATCTGGAAAAAGCAATAGAAAACGCAGCAAAATTGGGCTTTACCAATGGCGCGGCGTTGTATCCAATGGTGACCATGAATGGCGAAGAATGTCATAACGAATGGGAAATTACCTTTGAGGAAATCCACCGAAATGGAGCCATAGCTTTTGCCATATATAACTATCATCGCTTTACTGGAGATTATACCTATATTCCAGAAAAAGGACTTGAAGTTTTAATAGGAATTGCTCGTTTCTGGCATCAGCGCGCCACGTTTTCAGCAGCAAATAACAAATACGTCATACTCGGTGTTACTGGTCCCAATGAATATGAAAACAATGTCAACAACAATTGGTACACCAATTATCTTGCAAAATGGTGCATCGATTATACATTGCAAAACATAGCAAAAGTCAAAGAAAAGCATGATTCGGATTATACGCGCATCATGAACAAAACAAAGTTATCTTCTTCCGAATTGGAGCAATGGAAAAAAGTAGCCGATAATATGTATTTTCCATACTCCGAAAAACATCAAGTGTATTTGCAGCAAGATGGATTTTTGGATAAAGAATTGATTACGGTTGCAGACCTAGACAAATCACAACGTCCTATCAACCAAAAATGGTCTTGGGATCGGATTCTGCGTTCTCCTTACATTAAGCAAGCAGACATATTACAAGGCTTCTACTTTTTTGAGGACGATTTTACAACCGAACAATTAGAGCGACATTTCGATTTTTATGAGCCATTTACAGTTCATGAGAGCTCACTTTCTCCTTGTGTGCATAGTATTCAGGCCGCCAAACTAAATCGAATGGATCAAGCCTACACCTTCTATTTGCGAACCTCACGATTGGATTTGGACGATTATAATCATGAAGTGGAAGAAGGCTTGCACATTACCTCCATGGCAGGGACCTGGATGAGTATTGTGGAAGGTTTTGGAGGGATGCGCATTAAGAACGACACGTTGTCATTTGCACCAAAAATTCCGAAGCAATGGCAAGGATATTCATTTAAAGTCAATTTCAGAAACCAAGTGCTCAAAGTTCACGTCACCCATGATATTACAAAGTTCGAACTGAAAGGGGATAAGGAATTGCAAATTATTGTAAATGATAAAATAGTCAACATAAAACCAAATAATTTGGTTGAAGTTTAAAGAATGTTGATCAGTTTTGAGCAACACATATTGACAAAATTTAATCTTTGGGTAATTAAAAAAAACAAAATGAAAAGAGTAATTTGCATCTGTATGACACTGATAAGTATGACGCTTTTTTCGCAGGTTGAAAAAATAGAGCCGCCTTTTTGGTGGAGTGGAATGAACCATTCAGAATTGCAATTGATGGTTTACGGCAATGATATTTCACAATATGAAGTGTCATTTTCTGGTAACATACAAATTATTAATGTTGAAAAAACCGAAAATCCAAACTATCAGTTCATTACCATTGACACCAAAAATGTAAAGGTTGGAAATTATACGTTGAATTTTTTAAAAAACAATAAAGTTATTTTTTCACAACCCTATGAGTTCAAGGCAAGGCGCGAAAATTCGGCCTCAAGAAAAGGATTTGACAGTAGCGACATTATTTATTTATTGATGCCAGACCGTTTCGCAAACGGCAATCCCGACATCGACAGCACCGATGACACCGTTGAAAATTTGAACCGAGACTACCCATCCGGAAGACATGGCGGCGATATTAAAGGTATCATTGACCATTTAGATTATTTAGACGATCTGGGTGTCACAGCTATTTGGAGCACACCTTTGTTAGAAGACAATGAGCCTAAACATTCCTATCATACCTATGCTCAAAGCGATTATTACAAAATTGACCCACGTTTTGGAACCAATGAAGACTATAGACGTTTGGCAATCGAGATGCATCGTAGGCACATGAAACTCATCATGGACTATGTTACGAACCATTGGGGTAGCAAGCATTGGATGATTCTAGATTTACCCACAAAAGATTGGATTCATCAGTGGGATGGTGGCGAAAAAGGATTTCAGCGTAGTAGCTATAGAATGACCACTCAGTTTGATATCAATGCTTCTAAAGCTGATGCTGAAGCCTGTATGGATGGCTGGTTTGATACCACGATGCCAGACATAAATCAAACCAATCCGTTGGCGTTGAACTATATGATTCAAAACGCCATTTGGTGGATAGAATATGCCGATTTGGATGGATTGCGAGTCGATACCTATTCCTATAATGATAAGGAAGGAATTGCCAAATGGACCAAAGCCATTATTGATGAATACCCAAATTTCAATATTACAGGTGAAGTATGGATGCATGATCAGGCACAAATGTCCTATTGGCAAAAAGACAGTAAAATTGGAGCTATTGACAATTACAATTCTTACCTACCATCTGTGATGGATTTTACATTGCACGATGCCATTGTGGTCATGTTCAATGAAAACGAACAAGGATGGGATAAAGGTATGGTTCGGGCTTATGAAAATTTCGCAAATGACTTTCTCTATCCCGATATCAATAATATTTTAATTTTTGCCGCCAATCACGACACCATGCGTATAAACGAATTGTACGATGGCGATCTAAAAAAGTACAAATTGGCAATGACACTAATTGCAACGGTTCGCGGCATCCCGCAAGTGTATTATGGCGACGAGATTGGGATGATGGGAGATAAAAATGCCAAAGGCGATGGTGACATCCGTCGCGATTTTCCTGGTGGATGGGCTGGTGATGACCACAATGCCTTTGAGAGTACCGGAAGAACAGAAACCGAAAACGCCTTTTTCGATTTTACAAAAAAACTATTCAACTGGCGAAAAGATAATAACGCAGTCCATTTCGGCAAAACCATGCATTTTGTACCTTATGATAATGTGTATGTTTATTTCAGATATAACGATTCCAATAAAGTGATGGTTGTCATCAATAACAATCCAAATGATCAAACTTTGGATTTAAAGCGCTTTGCGGAAATGATTCAGGATCATAAAAGCGGAACGGAAGTGATGTCAGGGAATAACGTTTCATTGAAAACAAGCTTGTCCATCGCAGGAAAATCCTCGATGATTATTGAATTAAACTAAAGTTCCTTTAGCATAGGAATACTATTAAATAGCCGAATGACTATTAAAACAATCTTTATAATTTTTTCAGTTGTCCTTTTGTCTTCTTGTAAAAGCGAAATCAAAACAAAAGAAGTCAGCGAGGCTCAAATTCGCAAAAATTTAAAAACCATTAAAACGGATAGTGTCAAAGGAGACTTTGCAGGTGGAACCTTGTTGCGAATTACAGATTTTCCTTCGGAATACATTCCACCTCGTAAAGTGGATATTTGGTTGCCAGAGAACTATTCAGAAGAAAAAAAATATGCTGTATTGTACATGCACGATGGTCAAATGCTTTTTGATGGCAACATCACATGGAACAATCAAGAATGGATGGTAGATGAGATTTCTGCCAAACTCATGAACGACAGAATTACCAAAGAGTTCATTGTGGTAGCGCCTTATAATATCAACAAACTGCGACACAGCGAATATTTTCCACAAAAACCTTTTGAATCGCTTCCGGAGCGTGCACAAGATTCGCTCTTCGAAATGGCTAAAAAGGATAATTTTAAGTTCGATACATTAAATTCAGACAATTATTTAAACTTTCTGGTAAAGGAATTGAAACAATACATCGACGGCAATTTTTCAGTTCACACCGATCGTGAAAATACCTATGTTGCTGGCTCAAGTATGGGCGGATTGATTTCTATGTACGCCATTTGCGAATACCCAAATGTGTTTGGTGGTGCGGCCTGTTTGTCCACGCATTGGCCAGGAGCGCATCCATCGGACAACGATTTGATTCCCGATGCGTTTTTTAGTTATATGGAAAAAGAAATTCCATCACCTCGAAACCACAAATTTTATTTTGATTTTGGTACCGAAACCTTGGATAAGTTCTATCCAAAATTCGAGCAACGGGTCAATAAACTTTTTAGGGATAAAGGCTATGACAACACAAATTTTAGAAACCTAAAGTTTGAAGGTGCAGACCATTCAGAAATTTCATGGCAAAAGCGATTGGATATTCCATTGACATTTTTATTAAAGACCGAATGAGAGGAATCGTTATTATATTAATGTTGTTTTCGTTACAATTAGGCTTCTGTCAAAATTCCGACAGAACTTTTGTGTCAATTGATTATACAAACAATCAATTGGACATACAGGTCAATGACGGACGTTATAAAATTGTTCCTTACACAGACAAGATTGTTGAAATAACGTTTATTCCCGATGGAGAAACTCACAATACTGCGTCTCATGCCGTAGTTTTAAAACCAGAAAATCCATCATCCGAATTGATTGAATCAGACACCTATTACGAATTAAAAACACAAGGCATTTCAGTCAAAATTCAAAAGCAACCATTTCAAATTTCCTATCACTACAAAGGGAAACCTATCGTTTCAGAAAAAATGGGCTATGTAAAAAATGACAGCTTGGAAACTCTTCAGTTCAACATTACCAAAGATGAAGTCTTGTATGGCGGAGGCGCAAGAGCTTTGGGAATGAACCGACGTGGAAACCGTTTGCAGCTATACAACAGGGCGCATTATGGTTACGAAACACGTTCTGAATTGATGAATTATACGATGCCAATCGTCCTGTCTTCCGATTTGTATTTGATGCATTTTGACAATGCACCCATCGGATTCTTGGATTTGGACAGCAAAAAAAATAATACCCTAACCTACGAAACCATTTCAGGACGAAAAACCTATCAGGTCGTCGTGGGCGATTCGTGGCTGGAATTAGTGGATAATTACACCGATTTAACAGGAAAACAACCCATGCCGCCTCGTTGGGCACTGGGAAATTTTTCGAGTCGATTTGGTTATCACACACAAAAAGAAGTTGAAGAAACGGTTCAAAAATTTAGAGACGAACAGATTCCTTTGGATGCGGTGATTATTGATATTTTTTGGTTTGGCAAGGACATTCAAGGCCACATGGGGAATTTGGAATTTTTAAAAGATTCATTTCCAAATCCTAAACAAATGATCAAAAATCTGAAAGCCAAGAACGTCAATACCATCTTGGTAACCGAACCTTTTATATTAACCACATCCAAGCGTTGGCAAGAAGCTGTGGATAATGAAGTTTTAGCAAAAGATTCAATTGGAAACCCTTATAAATACGATTTTTATTTTGGGAATACAGGCTTGATTGACATTTACAATCCAAAAGGAAAGGCATGGTTTTGGAATATATATAAAGATCTTGCAGACATGGGAGTCACAGGAATTTGGGGCGATCTGGGTGAACCAGAAGTACATCCTTCCCAATTGCTTCACGCCAAAGGAACGGCCGATGAGGTTCATAATATCTACGGCCACGATTGGGCTCGTCTTGTTTATGAAGGTTACAAAGCTGATTTTCCTCAACAAAGACCTTTTATTTTAATGAGAGCTGGTGCAGCAGGATCTCAACGTTTTGGAATGATTCCTTGGTCTGGCGATGTTAACAGGAGTTGGGGCGGTTTGCAAAGTCAACCCGAAATCGCATTGCAAATGGGAATGCAAGGACTTGGTTATATGCACTCCGATTTAGGAGGATTTGCAGGAGATAATCTCGACAACGAACTATACACACGATGGTTGCAGTATGGCGTTTTTCAGCCAATTTTCCGCCCGCACGCACAAGAGGCCGTGCCGCCAGAGCCGGTTTTTAGAGAAGCAAAAACCAAAGCACTGGCGAAAAAATCTATTGAGCTGCGTTATAAATTGCTGCCCTACAATTATAATTTGGCTTTCGAAAACCACCAAAATGGCACACCACTGATGCGTCCATTATTTTTTGAGGATGATTCAAAACAGTTACAAACGGATGCTTCTCAATATTTTTGGGGCAATGATTTTTTAATTGCACCCATAATGAGCTCTGGCGTAAAAGAAAAAGAGGTGTATTTTCCGAAAGATGTGGTTTGGTTCGATTTTTATACGGATGAAAAATTTACAGGCGGACAAACAAAAAAAGTGACTGTTCATGAGGATCATATCCCCACATTTGTGAGAGCAGGCGCTATTATTCCAATGGCAAAACCCGTGCAGAGTACGCAAAAATATAATGGAAACATTTTAGAAGTACATTATTATTTTGACACTTCTGTTCCGAAAAATAAAGGACAACTCTATAATGATGATGGATTGACCACCAATACTTTTGAAAATGGTAATTATGAACTGCTATTTTTTGAAAGCGAATTGGAAAACAGCGAATTGGATTTGGATTTTGAAGCTGAAACTGGAAAGAATTATCAAACATCGATAAAACAAATTCAAGTTTTAGTGCACAATATCTCTAAACAACCCAAAGGCATTAAGATTGATGGAAAAAAAGTTTCGGTTGATTGGAATTCCAACACCAAAACCTTGACCATTCCCATGCAATGGAATACTATAAACGAATCTGAAATTAAAATAAAATTAGCAAAGTGAAACAAGTAATCATCCTTATCCTAGTTAGTTTTTTGTTGGGAAGTTGTGCGCAAAAGCCCAAAACCGAAGCCATTGTTGAAAAACTACAAGCACCTTTCGTTTGGGAAGGAGCGAATCTTTATTTTTTATTGACGGACCGTTTCAATAATGGAGACACCTCCAATGATCTCAATTTTGATAGAACCAAAACAGCTGGAAAACTCCGTGGGTTTGAAGGTGGCGATATCAAAGGAATTACACAGAAAATTGAGGAAGGTTATTTTACAGAATTAGGCGTCAACGCCATTTGGCTAACACCTATTGTGGAGCAAATCCATGGCGGAACCGATGAAGGCACAGGCACAACCTATGCATTTCATGGCTATTGGACAAAGGATTGGACAGCTATCGATCCAAATTTTGGCACTAAAGATGATTTGAAAAAGTTGGTAGAAACCGCTCACAAAAATGGTATTCGTATTGTTTTGGATGCCGTCATTAACCACACAGGACCAGTAACTGAAAAGGATCCAGTCTGGCCAAGCGAATGGGTGCGCACCGAACCGCAATGCGACTATTCTTCTTATGATGCAACCGTTACGTGTACCTTGGTCAAAAACCTTCCGGACATAAGGACTGAAAGCAATGAGAATGTAGAATTACCACCACAATTGGTCGAAAAATGGAAAGCAGAAGGTCGGTATGAGCAAGAAGTTGCCGAACTTGACGAATTCTTCAAACGTACAGGGCATCCGCGAGCTCCGCGATTTTACATCATGAAATGGTTGACCGATTACATCAGGGATTATGGCATTGATGGTTACAGAGTAGATACCGTAAAACACACCGAAGAAAGCGTATGGCAAGAATTCAAAATAGAATGCGATGCCGCTTTTGCTGATTGGAAATCCAAAAATGCAAACAGTATTCTGGATGGCAACAACTTTTATTTGGTTGGTGAAGTTTATGGATACGGAATGTCATCTGGAAAAGCCTATGACTTGGGAGGAACATTCATTAATTATTTTGATGAAGCTTTTAATAGTTTAATCAATTTTGAATTTAAATGGAATTCCTTACAACAGGATCAAGAAACCATGTTTAGCAACTATTCAAAAACACTGAACTCTTCTTTAAGTGAATATGGAATTCTAAATTATCTCACATCTCATGATGATGGACAGCCTTTTGACCCAAAACGCGAAAACCCATTGGAGACCGCAACAAAATTGCTTTTGTCACCTGGAACATCCCAAATATATTATGGTGATGAGTCTGCACGACCGTTGGTCATCGAAGGCACTACTGGCGATGCAACCTTGCGATCGTTTATGAATTGGGATGCAATTAAGGAGAACAAGGACACACAAGAAACTTTAAAACATTGGCAAAAACTCGGAAGGTTCAGGAAAAACCATCCAGCGGTTGGCGCAGGAATCCATCAAATGGTTACCTCATCGCCTTACGTTTTTTACAGAAGCTTTACCAAAGGCGATTATAATGACATCGTGGCTATAGCACTGGACTTGCCCAAAGGCATGAAACGGTTGGATGTTTCCAAGTTATTTAAGGAAAACGAACAGTTGCACGACGCCTATTCCAACCAAGATGTGAAGGTCATAAACGGAAAAGTAACAATCGATTCAGATTATACAATTGTACTGTTAGAAATTATAAATTAAACACTAAAACTATGAAACAACTCATTCTCACATTATTCATTGCATTCACTTTTTTGGCTTGCAAAGATGAAAAAAAGACCGTTCCTCAAGACGATAGCGTCCCTAAAGATTCTATTCCTACAATTACAAAAGATGCCATTAACACCGGTGTTATTTATGAAGCAAACATTCGTCAATATTCAGCTTCTGGTCATTTTGATGAATTCACTAAAGACATTCCGCAGTTAAAACAATTGGGAGTAAAAGTTATTTGGCTGATGCCAGTATTCCCTATCAGTGAAGTAAAACGCAAAGCCACAGGCGGCGCGGATAGCAAATTTGCAACCGACTACCCTGAAGAAGAACAAGCAAAATATTTGGGAAGCTATTATGCAGTTTCCGATTTTACCAAAATAAATCCAGAATTTGGAACGATTGAAGATTTTAGGAATTTAATAAAAACAGCTCACGACAATGGAATGTTTGTTATTTTGGATTGGGTTCCAAATCATACAGGATGGGATCATGTTTGGATAAAAAATAATCCGGAGTATTACACAAAGGATAAAGACGGAAATATCACACATCCCGATGGTACTGATTGGACCGACGTGGCAGATTTGAATTATGACAATAAGGAGATGCGTAAAAAAATGATTGAAGACATGCAATATTGGATAAGAGACGAAGGTGTTGATGGTTTTAGATGTGACGTTGCAGCCTCCGTTCCGATGGATTTTTGGGAAGATGCCATACCAAAATTGCGCAAAACGAAAGATGTATTTATGTTGGCTGAAGGTTGGGAACCAGAATTATTTAAAAATGATTTATTTGAAATGGGCTACGCTTGGGATGGACATCACATGATGAACAAAATTGCAAAAGGCGAAAAATCAGCCAGCGATTGGTACACGTATTTGGATGAGCGCAATGCGAAATACGATGCAGATGATATTTTAATGAATTTTGTAACCAATCACGATGAGAATTCTTGGAATGGAACCATTGGGGAACGAATGGGCGACGCGGCACCAGCTCTTGTAGCCTTGGAATATATGACCACTGGGATGCCACTTATTTATTCAGGAATGGAATATGACATGAGCCACCGTTTGAAATTCTTCGAAAAAGATTCAATTCCAAAAACAAAAGGCAAGATGTGGCCACTTTTGGAGAAACTTGGAACTTTAAAAGGTACACATCCAGCTTTAAGCCAGAGTCATTTGGGTGCAACCGTGACTAAAATAGATACAGGAAACAAAAACGTTTTAATGTTTTCCCGTGAAAACAGCGGAAGTAAGGCAACATATCTCGCTAATTTATCGAATAAGGATCAAGCCTTCGATAAGATGCCACAAGGTGATTTTGTGGATTTTATGACAAATGAAAAAATGTCGGTTACAGATTCCAAAATGACCTTAAAGCCATGGGAGTTTAGGATTTTAGTTGATTAATTTATCAGATTTAGTACTTATTAAATATTAAAAGCTTCAACTGTCGTTGGAGCTTTTTATTATGAGTGTTGTTCCATAAAATTAGCAACTGAAAAAATATGTTGTTATGATTTGAGTAGCTGTTGGTCTAATAATAAATTTTGTAAATTTGATTGCATAAAAGCTCAGATGAAAGACTTAAACGACCATATTGATTCGCCATTTACCATAAAGGTCAGTTTTGACAAATTGTTCAGACATTATGAGTCCATGGCGGAAAGCAGTGATCCATTTATTGCCATGAAAGCCAAGCATTACCTTTCGCAGCAAAAGGATATTCCTGTTTTGAGAGAAGGTTTCAGCGACAGTGAATTGCTTAAAACCTATGAACAGGAAATTAGAATGATTTTGGAAGATTCATTTAGTGGTGTTTTAACCAAAAATGAAATCAAAACAGCGTCGGTGCCTTATTACGATGTCATTTTCAATTCTTCTGAACGTTTCCGAAACATCATAAAAAATGCAGGGGATAATTTTGAGTTGAAAATAAAGAACATGCCCGATGATGATCGATACCGCATGGCCTGCTTGATCATATTAAACTTTCATTACGGATTCAAAGTCGATTTTAAACGGCCGTTTTTTTATGAAATACCTGATTCAAACGGGATTTTAAGAACCTACAAAATTCTCTACAATGCTGATTTTTCCGAAGTGATCCCTACCGAGAAGGCACTTGAAATCACCAAAGAAGATTTTCATCAGTTGCTGGATTATTTTGATGATATAGACCTGTGGAAAGAAAAATTTCCGCCCAATAGCTATATTCTAAAGGGTTTTGTCATCAATAACATGTTTGATGTCACTGATGATACAGCAATTTCCCAAATAAAGTCGAGCCTGTTGGTTTCGGGCAAGCTTCAAGATGACCATTTTATCGATGAGCTTCAATCTACTTTTGAATCGTTATTCAATATTAAAGACTTAAAGATTGGTTTTGTAATCTATAACAAGGAAGATGACACTTTTGAACGTGTTATAGGTAAAGACATGGAAAGTTATCTGCTTTTTAATTCGGATGTTGAATCGTGCAAAACAGTGCTTTGTGAAGGGTCATACAAAGCATTGATGAATGACAACCACTTTTTTTCGATTTCGGATGTAGATGCCTATTATAAGCTTTCTAACGGTGAAGCCCAATATAAAGCATTGCACGACCAAGATATAAAAAGCGCCATTTTAGCACCAATAGCTTCAAATGGAAACTTATTGGGAATACTCGAAATAGTTTCCAAGAATCCAAAAGAACTCAATAGCGTTAATGCGAATAAATTGATTGATGTGATGCCATACATCGTATCGTCGTTTTTACGCTCAAAAGTGGAGGAAGAAAATTTGATTGAAGCCATTATACAACAAGAATGTACCTCAATTCATCCCAGTGTTGTATGGAAATTTGAAAAGGCCGCCAAAAAATTTATAAAAGACAAGCAATCTGGAAACAATGTAGCTTTCAGCAAAATCGTTTTTGAAAATGTCTATCCCTTATTTGGCCAAATTGATGTAAAGGGTTCTTCCGACGCCCGAAACCTTGCCACTCAAAAGGATTTGTCACTTCAACTGAATCTCATCAAAAAAATCATTGATACGTTGTTGCATGAAGAGCAACTGCCGATTTATGAAAAATTAAAATTTCAACTCGATACATATAATGAGCAACTCGGTGCTGATTTTAAAGTGGACAGTGAACAACAAATCACAGGGTTTCTCAAAATTGATATCGAACCGCTTTTTAAATTCCTGCTAAATAAAAAATCTGGAGTTAAAGCCGCTATTGAAGACTATTTCAAGAAAGTGGATTCAGAACTTAACATTATCTATTATTATCGAAAAAACTACGACGATACCATAGCTCTGATCAACAAGAAAATGTCCGGTTTAATTGACACAAAGCAAGTGAAGGCACAAGAAATGTATCCACATTATTTTGAGCGTTTTAAAACCGATGGTGTCGAGCATAACATGTATATTGGCGAGTCAATTACCAAAGAAGAAAGTTTTAATGATATCTATCTGTATAACCTACGTCTTTGGCAACTTCAGGTAATGTGCGACATGGAAAATGAGTTCTATCAAAGTCAGAACCAATTTCCGATCACTTTGGATGTTACTTCCATGATTTTAGTGTTCAATCAACCTTTATCAATTCGGTTCAGGATGGACGAAAAGCGATTTGATGTGGATGGTACTTACAACGCACGTTACGAGGTTGTAAAAAAACGTGTGGATAAAGCCTTTATTAAAGGATCAGAAGAGCGGGTCACGACCAAAGGCAAACTCACAGTGATCTATTCCCAAAAAGAAGATGAAGATGAATATATAGGTTATATCAAGTTTTTAAACTCAAAACAGATACTTAAAGACGACATCGAAATCTTTGAAATTCAAGATTTGCAAGGTATAACAGGTTTAAAAGCCATTAGGGTCAGCATTCTTTACCACAAGGATAAAAACGAAAAATCATTTTATACCTTTGAAGACCTAATGAGCGAAATTAGAGAATAGCAAATATCTCCATCTCCTTCAATTGCAGGGTCCACTCTATAAGTAGAGGTTACTTGAGGTTCAGGTGTGAGGACCTTTTCAAGTTCAGAGTCTGGTTGCGATTTTAAAGCATAGGCAAACGCTAAAACCGAGATGATGATACCAGCCATAAAAATGGTGTAGGTAATTCTCAAAATGCGATATTTACGTTCTAATACAATTCCTAAAAAATATAAATCCTTGGTCATTGAACTGTAGACATATTCTTTGTCTTGCAAAAGTTCGTCAATTGCCCATTCATATTCTTTTAATTCCATTTTATGGAAATTTCCAAAAAACATTAAATTCACTTCTTTGTTGGCAACATCTTCTTTGGTAAATTTTCCACTGGTCACATTTGGCCTAGTGGCAATGATGGACAAAATCATAGATATAACACAGAATAATGTGAAAATCGCTGTTGGATAAATTAAGTAAGAATTACTATCTAATCTCGATATCAAATTTGCTAAAACCAATGAGATAATAATTGCATTTACAGATAGCAATATATTGGCCTTTGTATCCGCAATATCACTTAATTTAATGTGGTTTTTTAAAGCT
>JBGSXJ010000086.1:0-17976 GCA_041751535.1 Aquaticitalea sp. | reverse complement strand
GCTTGCCTTAAGCCTGCAGCCATATCTGCATTGCTCAAAATACTGCCGTCCTGTGGCAAACTATTAACCACTTGTTGCAATTCTGCACAAGAATTTAAGGTCAATAGCGTCAGTAAAACAATCGTTATCTTTTTCATAGTGATTTATTTGATCTCAAAAATACGAAAGGAAATTTGTATTTGGTCGATATGGGACATTTGAATGCGAATATTTAAACAAACGATTTTGGAAACCCTATTAAACCTAAAATTTCACTACATTTAAATAATTGACAGCAACCATAAATATCGCATCATGTGGAAACCCACTATTTAAAATTGGTAAGCATCAGAAGTAAGGGTTATAAAAAACAATTGCTATTGAGCCATCTTCAACAGGATGCATTTGGTGGCTTTTTAAAATCACTCTTAAAAAATCATTTGATGGTCATCAATACCAATCTCGGATTAGATGTGTATTACCATTCCAATATAGACCAACATAAATTGATTACCGACACCTTTTTATTGTATGTAGCAGAGAGCCATGTTTCTGTACATGATTTTCATTTTAGGGCAATTAATAAGTCAACTGAATTAAAGGAAGAGACCCGCTTGTTGTTTTTAAAGTTGGTAGAGATGCCCCTATTCTTTAAGAGCTATTCCAAAAGTTTGTTTTATCAAATGGGCTTAAATTATGAAAGCAATCAACACATTTTAAGTGAATTGTTTGCGCTTTGGCAAGAACAATTATTGTT
Organism: Aquaticitalea sp.; assembly: GCA_041751535.1. Lineage (GTDB taxonomy): Bacteria > Bacteroidota > Bacteroidia > Flavobacteriales > Flavobacteriaceae > JBPOFM01. The sequence goes on along the minus strand of JBGSXJ010000086.1, from coordinate 17,240 downwards.
GTTGAATGAGGAGGAGAAAGTCTCCAACACCTTCAGGCCTTTTTTGTCAAACCTTCAAAGAATCTATATTCAAAATTACAGCCAACAAGATTTAAAGCGATTACTCCAAGATGCGTTAGCGCCATTGAACGTGAATTAGATACATTATTGGTCTCAAAAATAGTTAGAACTATGCACTTTAGTATATCTTCCTTCGATGTTGTAAGTGCTTTTTGCTTGCCACGAATACACGAATACATTTATAAAAAATTCATATTTATTTGTGTATTCGTGGCAAAACAGACTTTCACTCTACAACCAAAACTATGGACTTTAAGTCCCTAGTGATTTAGCAATTTTTTGAATAGTTTACAATTGTTGTCTCACAATCGACAATTCCTTTAATCATTTCCAATTATCACTGCTATATTTTTGAATATTCCGTAAATTTGTGTCATTAAAATTATAATAACAATCAATGGAACCCATAGCACCCTACAAGCCAAAACATAAAGTCCGAATCGTTACTGCAGCTTCACTTTTTGATGGGCATGACGCAGCTATAAACATCATGCGCCGCATCATCCAATCCACAGGAGTTGAGGTCATTCATTTAGGTCACGATCGAAGTGTTGAGGAAGTTGTAAATACCGCGATTCAAGAAGATGCTAATGCCATTGCATTGACTTCTTATCAAGGTGGGCACAACGAGTATTTTAAATACATGCACGATCTTTTGAAGGAAAAAGGAGCCGGACATATCAAGATTTTTGGTGGTGGCGGTGGTGTCATTCTTCCTGAAGAAATTAAGGAATTAATGGATTACGGAATAACGAGAATCTATTCACCAGATGATGGCCGTGAGCTTGGCTTGCAAGGAATGATCAATGATTTGGTTAAAACCTCCGATTATGCGATTGGTGATTCATTGAATGGGGAAGCGAAATCCCTTCAAGATAAAAATCCTAAAGACATTGCTCGCGTTATTTCTTCCGCTGAAAACTTTCCAGAGGTTGCAAAGGAAGCATTGAATGCAATTCATGAGAAAAATAAAACCTCTACAACACCTGTGCTCGGTATTACAGGGACTGGTGGTGCGGGGAAATCCTCTTTGGTGGACGAACTCGTGCGTCGTTTTTTAATCGATTTTCCAGAGAAAACAGTGGGATTGATTTCGGTTGATCCTTCCAAAAGAAAAACTGGAGGCGCTTTATTGGGCGACAGAATACGGATGAACGCCATCAATAATCCTCGGGTATATATGCGCAGTTTGGCGACCCGTCAATCAAATTTGGCCCTGAGCAAGTATGTCCATGAAGCAATTGAGGTCTTAAAAGCTGCCGAATATGATTTAATCATCCTCGAAACATCTGGGATTGGTCAATCGGATACCGAAATCATCGAACATAGCGATGTCTCCTTATACGTGATGACACCAGAGTTTGGCGCTGCCACGCAGTTGGAGAAGATTGATATGCTTGATTTTGCCGATTTGGTTGCCATCAATAAATTTGACAAGCGCGGATCGTTGGATGCCTTGCGAGACGTGAAAAAACAGTATGTACGCAATCATCAGTTATGGGAAGTTGACCAAAATGAATTGCCAGTGTACGGTACAATTGCATCCCAGTTCAACGATCCTGGAATGAATACGCTTTATAAAGCCGTCATGGACAAAATCGTTGAAAAGACTGAAGCCGATTTAAAATCTACTTTCACGATTTCCGATGAGATGAGTGAAAAGATTTTTGTCATTCCACCAGCTAGGACCCGTTACCTATCTGAAATTGCCGAAAACAATCGCGCTTATGACAAGAATGCCAATGAGCAGGTTGAGGTGGCGCAAAAGTTGTACGGCATCTATAAAACATTGGAATCAGTATCTGGTGTCCAGTTACGCCTATCGAAGCATGGCATCGATTCGTCTTCAATTGAATCGAAAGAGAATAAAGACTTTATCAAACTATTGGTTGGCGAATTCGACCGTGTGAAACTCAATCTCGATCCTTACAATTGGGAAGTGATTACGGGTTGGGAAGAGAAAGTCAACCGCTATAAAAATCCTGTCTATTCCTTCAAGGTGCGTGACAAGGAGATACAAATAGAAACACATACCGAATCGCTCTCGCATACCCAAATCCCTAAAGTGGCGCTTCCAAAGTATCAAGCTTGGGGTGATATTTTAAAATGGTGTCTGCAAGAAAATGTCCCTGGGGAATTTCCATTTACAGCTGGTTTGTATCCATTTAAGAGAACCGGTGAAGATCCTGCCCGTATGTTTGCGGGAGAAGGTGGACCGGAACGTACCAATAGACGTTTCCACTATGTGAGTATGGGTTTGCCGGCCAAACGCTTATCCACGGCATTTGATAGTGTCACCTTATATGGGAATGATCCCGACTTACGCCCAGATATCTATGGAAAGATTGGAAACGCTGGTGTCAGCATCTGTTGTTTGGACGATGCGAAGAAGCTGTATTCCGGATTTGACTTGGCAAATGTAATGACCTCCGTAAGTATGACCATCAACGGACCAGCGCCAATGTTGCTAGGCTTTTTTATGAATGCTGCGATTGATCAACAATGTGAACTCTATATCAAGGAGAACGGTTTGGAAAATGAAGTGGAAGCCAAAATTGCCAAACTTTACCAAGGAAAAACCCGTCCGTCCTACAATGGCAACTTGCCGATTGGTAACGATGGCCTTGGACTAATGCTTTTAGGTGTTACAGGCGATCAAGTCTTGCCAGCGGACATCTACCAAGACATTAAGACCAAAACCATTGCTCAAGTAAGGGGTACGGTGCAAGCTGATATTTTAAAGGAAGACCAAGCACAGAACACCTGTATATTTTCTACGGAATTTGCTTTACGATTGATGGGCGATGTCCAGGAATATTTTATTGAGAACAATGTTCGGAATTTCTATTCCGTATCCATCTCTGGGTATCATATTGCTGAGGCAGGTGCGAACCCAATAACGCAGTTGGCATTGACCCTATCTAACGGCTTTACCTATGTCGAGTATTACTTAAGTCGTGGCATGGACATCAATAAGTTTGGGCCTAATTTGTCCTTTTTCTTTAGTAATGGTATTGATCCGGAATACGCGGTCATAGGGCGTGTGGCTCGAAAAATTTGGGCCAAAGCATTAAAGAATAAATATGGTGCCAATGAGCGTGCACAAATGTTGAAGTACCATATCCAAACATCTGGACGTAGTTTGCATGCACAGGAGATTGATTTCAATGATATCCGTACGACACTACAGGCTTTGTATGCTATATATGACAATTGTAATTCGTTACATACCAATGCTTATGACGAAGCCATTACAACACCAACTGAAGAATCCGTACGTCGTGCCATGGCCATCCAATTGATCATCAACAAGGAATTAGGCTTGGCGAAGAACGAAAACCCAATTCAAGGGGCATTCATTATTGAAGAATTGACAGACTTGGTGGAAGAGGCGGTTTTGTTGGAGTTCGATAGAATAACCGAAAGAGGTGGTGTTTTGGGCGCCATGGAAACCATGTACCAACGCAGCAAGATACAAGAAGAGAGTTTGTATTACGAAACCTTAAAACATAACGGCGAATTCCCAATTATTGGGGTGAATACCTTTTTAAGTAGCACAGGGTCGCCGACCATACAACCCAAAGAGGTAATTAGGGCGACTGAAGACGAAAAGCAATTCCAAATAAAAACACTGGAGCATCTTCACAAAGCACATGATACTGATGAATTGCTGAAAGACTTGCAACACAAAGCCATCAATAACGAAAACATTTTTGCTGCTTTGATGGAGGTCTGTAAAGTTTGTTCGCTAGGTCAGATTACGGAGGCCTTGTTCGAGGTAGGGGGGCAGTATCGACGGAATATGTAAGCAGCGAACCAAGTTTTGCTTTTCGCAAAACGTGTGTGAGTCGCTTATCCCGAGCATGTCGAGGGATCTTATGATTTTTAAGATTCTATTATTCGAACCAAGTTTTGCTCCTATCGAGGGATCTCATGAAGCTATTCGAAATCTTTTATTCAAATCACATTGTATATGGCCAAACTTATAAAACTCTAATTTCTAAACATGTATGGGACTATTTTGTTTCCACCAACCCCATGGGATCCGAAACACGTTGCGCAACGCCATAGGCCAAACTTCCGAAAGCATAGGCAAGGATGTCCCAATAATCAGCTATGAACTTATCACTAAAATAGGGAAAGACGAGTTCACCGAAAATCACTGCCAATATAAAGTATCCAAAAATATGAGTTTCTGGCAATCTGATGGTGGCATCACGTAAGATGAGCCTGCGTTCCCAAACCTGGAGGTGCAATAAAATGGGCATCATCAGTGCGGGATCTAAATAACTGTCGAGGAAAGGCATACTGATATGGGCTACCAATTGTATATATTGATGCACTAAAAATAGCACACTTGCGATGATAACCAAGCCGAGAGTAGTATGTTGTCGTTTCATAGGGCGGCAATGAATGTTATGAACATAACTACGATAAGGATGGGCGAAATCGTCAGAAACAGTAACAACGCGGGCAATTTGACAATGAATACTAGTATCTGCATATACAAAGGATGTTTAGGCGATGGCCGCATCCAATCTTGTGCCATATAGAAGAGAATGAGTATCGGATTTTTAGTGTCTTGAGGATCCGGTGGAGTGGTGTTATCGTTGTCTTTTGCCATATCTTTTTATTTTTCCCTTCTGATCGTTCGAAGTGTTTTTTGTCGTTTAAATATAAATAAAACACAGTCAATAATTCTTAGAAGATCATTAAAAAATCTAATCGCTCGAGGATTGTCGTGGTTTTCGGAGACTGTTTTTTTGGAATGAGATGTGTATTTTTGTTGTAAAAGAGGGCATCAAAGCACTTAATGAGAAGTAGATATTCAATAAAAAACGCAGCTCTAGGACGACCTCCTAAAACTGTTTCAATTCAGGGTAGTCGAAGGGATCTGAAGCTGTTTCTACATTTCCAATGCCATTTTTGCCCCGAATTTGATGGACAGGATGGGATGCCAATTCTTCCGCAGGGTAGGCGAGCATCAAATCTTCCAAGGATTGTTGGTCGAGGTCATCTTTAAATTCCATCAGCCATTTCTCGGCCAGTTCCTCTGGCAGAATAACGGGCATGCGTGGCCCTTCGAGTTTGGGATTGTTGTGAATTTTTGCCAAGAGTTCATTGCCTGTGGTGGTGACGATGGAGAAGGTGTTGAGTGTGCCATTGGTTTCAGGGTTTTTCCACTCACTGTAAAGTCCAGCCAAGATCATGGGCTCTTTGTTTTTTTTGTAAATATAAAAAGGATAGGTTCCTTTCTTAAAATGGTGGTGCTCATAAAAGCCATCCACATAAATAAGGCAACGACTCTCCTTTGCGGAGTTGCGAAAGGAGTTTTTTTCAAATATGGTTTCACCGCGTGCATTTAAGGTGCTGTTCCATGATTTTTTAAGTTGTTCTTCATCCTGAATCCATTTGGCTACCAAGCCCCACGTGGCCACTTCTGGAAAGTCTGGCGAACGGTCTGTATAAATGAGAATGGAGGGATGACTAAATCCTGTGGCGTGATAGATGGGCAAATCTGTCAAGGGCACCAATCGCTCCATAATTTCCTCCGCCGCGGCTCGGTCACCTTTTCGTTCAGCTCTTTTGAGCTGCGCTTCGAGACCTGCTTTAATGTCGTAACACATGGCTGTTTTTAATTTATATTGAAATTAGCAAAATGTGTTTAATTATGCAACTTTGGAAATGTTTGGAATGAACTGACATATCACGCAAATGGCCAATAACCTGGATCATATTCTAGTTCAATTATCTCGAACGAAAGAACATAGAGGCTGACCATAGTTTAAAATTTGATTATCAACGACCAATGAACAATAAAACTTCTATTTTTTTCGATTCAAATCATCAAAAATGGATTGATGACTTAATTTTCGAAAAGGCCTAAAGTAATTTCCTCTGTTTAAGCTGCGGTTCTTTTGTCACTTCAGACTTTCACCGATTTTTTTTCAACACATCAAATTATATGAATCAAGATTTAGATTATTAGAGTCAAACCTTCAAAGCCTGTAGTTGTAACTTGTGATAAACAAGAAAATTTATGAACGTACAAGCATATTTAGCCTTTAATGGCAACTGTCAAGAAGCACTCAACTATTATGGAAAGCTCTTCAACGCAGAGATTAAAAACCGACAAACCTATTTTGACAAATCAATTGATGTTCCATCATCCTATCAAAAAAAGCTGCAACATGCAGAACTAAAAGGCAAGGGCATACATTTTATGGCTTACGACGCCGCACCCGATACACCCATCAATCATGGCAACCAGATACACATGAGTGTGGATGTGAATGATAGAGTAAAGGCAGAAGAGATGTTTAACCAATTGTCTCAAGGAGGGCAGGTGCACCATAATTTCAGGGAACGTGAATGGGGCTATTTTGGCCGCTGCACAGATCAATTTGGAATCAATTGGATGGTCAATTGTCATACATAATGGATGCTTCTTAAAGCGTTTTTATATGTTAAAAGAATTAATAATTAAAACTAAAAGATATGTCACCAACATTTTTATTGAGCGCAGGAAAATTGCTCGTCTCCAATCGAAAAGCACAATTAGCTTTTGTTGGACTTCAATTTGCGTACATTACTTATAAAATTATTCAGGAAAAAAGCGACCAACCTGTCCGCTCTTCAAACAAATTAAAGCATAAAAAAGCCATGAACTCTTAACGGGTTCATGGCTTTTGTAAAAATCAGTTCTCATCAAGGACTGATTTTTTTATAGGATAGTGAGTGCATTCAAATTTTCAAATGATCTACCATACCTGCTGGTTATAAATCCCAACTGCGTATGTCGTTTTTAATATCCTCTGTACTTCGATCGGTACGGCGTGCGATGCTCGCTATCATATGATCGAAATCCCCATCACGGAAGTTAATGTCATCATCTGTAATGTTGGGATACTTTTTACGGTAATCGGCCTGGATATTGCTCCAACGTCCTTCTAGACTGTCATCGGAGTTATTGAGTTTGCTGTCTTCTGTGTAACCTCTGTGTTTGTTTTTTTCGTCGTCCATAATTATGATTTTTTAGTTTTGTTTGGCTTAAAGCCATCTTCTGTTGAATTGTCTTTTTCACTGTGCACACTTTTACTGCCTCTTGGGTGTTTGGTGCTGGATTCTTTTCGGTCCGTTTCTTTTTTCTTTTCGCTCATGATTATAAAATTTTGTATTTTACAATGTACGCTTAGTCGATCGTTTCCATTAACTTATTTGATTTGAAAAATGACACAAAAAAACCACAACCCTTCAGTACAAGAATTATCGTTAGACTTAAGTCATGATTGTATCGAACTTCAGAGCTTTTATTTCATTTTTCGCAACATCATCCATACAGATTCCTTGCCAAATTCCCCAAATTGGCTGTAATATCTTCCGTTCGTGGAAATTATAACATAACTGTAACAAGGATAATGGTAATTAAAGAATTGCTTTTCTATAACCTGATCTTTATCTTCATACCAGTTACGAACTTTATCCCGTTCCATCAATTCTTCCGGGACTTTACTGATATAAATGGGCACTGTTTTGGCGATTCTTCGAGTTCCTTTTTCCAATTCATCAGTCCAAGCTTTCATTATGGTGGTGGTTGCGCTCCCGCTAGAGTTGCACGGATCTTTTCCAGGGTGATAAATAATGATTATTGGTTTTTTACCATCAATGTCCTTTCCTGTCAATTGTTCCAAATGTGCAATCAAAACATCTTTATGCTCCAATTTGCCTTTTTGGTTTGTTTCTGTTAACTTTTGAATTCTTAAAGAGTCACTCGTCATAATATTGATAGGATTTTTTGTCATTGTTGGAAGTGGTTTCTTGTGCCACTAAACCATGACTTGATAAGCTCAAAAGAAATATAGTTAGGATAGAATGTTTAAGCTGTGTTTTCAAAATGACGTCAGTTTAAAAATGGGAATAAGGTAAAGATGATGGTTATTATAATGCATATGAAATCACTAAAATATAAAAAATCGACTGTTTATAAAGGTTTTTTTAAATTTTAGTAATCTAACGTTCCTTTTAGCCACAACCCACAACTAAACAACTCACACCAGACACCAGACAACCGACACCCGACACCCGACCAAGACCTGCTTTTCACCGATTATTTTTGTAAGAACATGTTATTGAAAGACTTAATCAAACCACTTATCTAATTTTTATGGTCTTATAGGAGGTGGATTGTAGATTTGCTTACCCTCAATTTACTAAAAAACAGTTTAATCAAAATTACACGATTATGGAAACTACCCTAAATTACCGTTTTAAAAGAAGATCCCAGAATTATTTTGAATGGTTGCTATTTACCATCAAATCGGAACGCTACCATGAGGCTGAAAGCCAGATTGTGAGCCATGACATAACAGGATTGAAATTAAATCTTGCCTCTTAAGAACTACAGAGTCATTATCCAAGTATGTTGCAGACGTCTGAATTTACGCAATTCACTGCGTAGAATCGGCAAATAGTCCCGACCGTTGCTGTTGCAACGTTCCAAGCGTTTGCAATTGCTATATAATCGATTGGTCAAACGTTCCAATGACGCAATATGTTTGTGCTTGTTATCTGAATAACGTTGCAATTCGGCATTGACAATTTCCGGGGCCAACGATGAAGATTGTTGAACAATGTCCCCAGAAACATAAATATGTTGATCCTCGCTACCATCAGGGCGTAAACTTCCCAGATCCTGATTGAGGTACGTGGATATACTTCTAGTAAGGATAATAATGTCCATCGCCTTTTTATAAATAGGCATGTCAGATAGGTAAGACGGAATTGGGTACATTTTTTTTTGCAATTTTATCAAAAGTACTAACAAGCGAACACTTATGGCAATTGATTTTAAAGTAAATCCCTATATTTGCCTTAACTATTAAAGTATTGATAGAATATTTGTTTCGATTACTATGGATGCACTCAATTGGAAGATTTTAAAGTGTTTACAGCTAAATGCCAGACAATCAAATGCCGAGATTGGCAGGCAGGTGGGTATCAGCTCGCCAGCGGTTTCTGAACGCATCAAAAAAATGGAAGATGCCGGCATCATCAGAGGTTATCATACGCATGTATCGCCTATTGAAGTTGGCTATCAACTGAAGGCCATTATTACCTTAAGGGCTTTTATGGGAATGCTAAAGCCTTTTTTGGAAAAAGTAAAAACCTATGATGAAGTCTTGAATTGTTATCGCATTACTGGCAATGAAAATATTGTCATGGAAGTTTTGTTGAAAAACCAAAAGCATCTCGAAACCTTTATCGATCAACTGATTATTTATGGGGAAACGAAAACGCAAATTGTATTGTCGCATGTGGTGAGTTTCAATGATGTGAAGCCTCTAAAATAAATCATCCTCACTATTTATATCTTCGTCAATATCGAAGTCATCGTCCGGATCGAGGTCGTCATAGTTGATTCCCGGCGGATTGAAAAGTCCCCAACGGTCTATGTGATAATTCCAAATATCAAAGGTTTGAACCCATTCGGCAAACAGGATCCTGAATTCATCTATTTCATTTTGTAAAAGTTCTAAATACTCCACCTCCTTGAACTCATAAAATGCTAACATGCCCGCATCAGTAAGCAAATCATTGGCGGCCTTTCTTATTATTGTGGCATTTTCCATTTTAAGGCCATAGGGTGTGGATTCCTTAAAAGCACCCGCAATTTTGGATGGAATGACCAACGAATTCTCAATCATGAAATTAATGCAATTGTCAATAATTTGTGCCTCGACTTCACATTCAAAGTACATTTCTGCTTCAGAGGAAATTTCTACTATTGAATCTACCAGTTTTCTAATTTCCATGGCCTTTTTGTACAAAGGCATGTGTTCCCATGGTGCTGCCATACATTAATTTTTTATAAGTTCCATGTGAAGGCTTTCTATATGAGTAGCGATAAGTTGTGCGTGTACCCTTGAGTTTTCAATAAACCATTTATGGGTTTCCATACCGCCACATATTACGCCTGCCAGATACATGCCTTCTATATTGCTTTCCATTGTTTCTGTGTTATAACTGGGAAGGCACAGATCATTTTCTGATAATTCAATTCCTGAAGATTTCAGAAACTGAAAATTGGGTCGATAGCCAGTCAATGCCACTACAAAATCATTTGGTATCGATGTCGTTCCCTCTGGAGTTTTTATTAGGACGTGTAACGCTTCTATTTCTAAAATTTCTGAATTGAAATAAGCCTTGATACTTCCTTCTTCAATGCGGTTGATGATATCCGGACGCACCCAATATTTCACGCGTTCACCTATCTGTTGATCCCTAATAATCATAGTGACGTCGCCTCCTTTTCGATGTATTTCCAAAGCGGCATCCACCGAGGAATTGCTCGCGCCCACAACGATCACTTTTTGCATCGCATAGGGATGTGCTTCTTTGTAATAATGGGTTACTTTCGGCAGTTCTTCCCCCGGAACATTCAGTAGGTTGGGAATGTCATAAAAGCCAGTCGCGATAATAACCTTTTCAGAATGGTATACTTTTTTATCGGTTGTTATTGTGAATTTGTTGCCGTCTTTCGTTACCGATAGCACTTGTTCATATAAATTGATGTGCAGTTTATTGGATGTCGCCACACGTCGATAGTATTCCAATGCTTCATCTCTATTGGGTTTTGGATTCTTGCTGATAAAAGGAATGGCGTCGATTTCCAATTTCTCTGACGTAGAGAAAAAAGTCATGTTTTTGGGATAGTTATAAAGTGAATTCGTCAGGGTCCCTTTATCAATGACCACATAATCCCACTCCCTTTTTTTACATTCCAAAGCACAGGCTATCCCAATGGGTCCGGCACCAATTATCACTATTTTTTTCTGCTCCATCCTACATTAATTTAGTTCATTTGTGGACCGCATGAACCGTTTGAGTACAATCATTAAAAGGATGCCCAATATTGTTAATAAGGCCATCAATATCCACGTGTTGTCAAAACCAAAGGCACCAATCATTTGAAAGCCTAAATTGTGTGCAAATACATGCGACAATGAAAAAGCAATACTATACAGCGCCATGTATTCGCCTTTTAATCCGCGTTTTGCCCTTACCAAAGAAAAGGCATTGGAAAATGGAAATACAATCATTTCACCAACGGTCAATAGCACCATCCCAATGACAATAAACCCAATCCACGGATTGATGATTAAAAACAAATAGCTCAAACCAGTAAGTGCCAGCCCAAATAACATGAGTCCAGTTTTGGTATATGTCTTGGTTTCCAGCCATTTGATGAGTGGCATCTCAAAGGCGAATATGATAATTCCATTCAGAGCCATGAGCAGGCCGATCTCAAATTCAGAAAGTCCTACGCTTGTTTTATAAAAATACGGAATTGTAGATATAAATTGCAAAAACACAACTCCAAATATCACCATGGCGACCAAAAAAATCAGAAATGGCTTGTCGGTATAAGCCGATTTTGGATTAAGGCTGACCTCTTCATCCAAAGTCCGTGATTTTTTTGGATGTAGCACCTTTAACAATACAATACTTGCAATGATACAGGTGAAACCATCAATCCAAAACAATCCATTATAGCTCATGGTCGTAATGATGAGTCCTCCAATTGCAGGTCCTGCAGAAAATCCGAGATTGATGGCAAGACGAATCAACGTGATGCTGCGTGTTTTGTTCTCGGGTTTACTGTAAGCGTTCAATGCCACAAACATGGCAGGACGAAACATATCTGCAACCGCCATCAAGATGAAAACACCGAGACAGATGCTTGCAAAAGTTGTTAAGTATTGCAACCCCATAAAGAGCACGCCACTTACAAGCAAGCTAAACACCATCACTTTGTAGTATCCTATTTTGTCAGTCAACTTTCCGCCAACCCAAGATCCAACAATACTGCCCAAACCGAATGCAGTCATGATCCAGGCGACATCGTCGAGTGTGAATTTTAGGTTCGTGGTTAAATACAAGGACAAAAAAGGGATGACCATCGTACCAGCCCTGTTGATAAGTGTAATGAGCGCGAGCCACCATACCTCTTTAGATAAGCCTCTAAAGGTATTGATATAACCGTGCCCTAGATTATAGTATATAAAATTAAAAAGCTTCATCTGTCACTATGATTTGATCGTTGAGATGACAGATGGTGTTGCCACGACGGATAAGCTTCTGTGATTCCAATGGAATGATTACATGTTTCATTGTTGATTGATTAGTATAAAAGTAAAAAGTCCGACGTTATCGCCGGACTTTTTTATATTGATTAAATGCATTTTCACATCATAATAACATATAATAAGTCCGGCTTCTATAAGAAGACGTTCTCTTTTGGGTATATGTTACGATGCAGTTGCGCATATTTTGTTTATAAATGTTTTTCAAATCTATAAAAAAAAAGTTAAAGTTGTATTTTTGAAATCTAAATAATTTTTATGAAGACCTTACTTTCAACGATTTTAGCCCTTGTTTTTTTTTCGGGTTGTGCACAGAATAAGAAGCCAATTGGTGGAGAAACTGAATTCCAGCGTACGATCAATTCCGAATACAAGGATGCCTCTAAATCACCATTAAAAGCCAAAGACTTAAAGAATTTTGAAGGATTAGATTTTTTCAAATTCGATTCAACTTACGTGGTTACGGCAACATTTATAAGGACAGAAGGTGAGAAGCCATTTCAAATGAAAACCACCACCGAAAGGCTTGCAGCTTATTTAAAGTATGGGGAAATCACTTTTGATTTAAAAGGCCAATCCTATAAGCTGAATGTATATCAAGGCCAGGACGTAATGAAAGAAGAAGGTTATGAAGACTATTTATTTTTGCCGTTTATCGATGATACCAATGGTGAATACAGCTATGGAGGTGGACGTTATATTGATTTAAGAATTCCCGAAGGGACAACTATGATAATTGATTTCAATACCGCCTACAATCCGTATTGTGCCTACAACGAAAAGTATTCTTGCCCAATCGTACCGCGGGAAAATTATGTAGCAACTAAAGTGGCAGCAGGCGTAAAGGCGTTTAAGAAGGATTAATGTTCATTTAATCTAAAGTCTGGGTAGGCGTGCATCCCATGTTCATGAATGTCCAACCCTTCAACTTCTTCCTCTGACGAAACCCGTAGTCCCACGGTTTTCTTAAGTGCCAAAAGAATGATAAAAGAACTTATGCAACAAAAAGCGCCAACAACAAGAACGCCTATCACTTGATTAAAGAATTGCGACCAACTGGCCAAATTACCAAAAATTCCAACGGTGAGGGTTCCCCAAATGCCACATACCAAATGCACTGATATGGCACCAACCGGATCATCGAGTTTGATTCTATCAATGAGACTTACTGCCAAAATAATCAAAACACCCGAAATCAATCCTATAAAAATGGCATCGAGCACTCCCATTTGATCGGCTCCAGCAGTGATTCCAACCAAACCACCCAAGATGCCATTCAAGACCATGGAAAGATCATTTTCCTTGAACTTGATATAGGAAAATAGTGCGGCTCCAAATCCGCCGGAAGCAGCAGCCAAACAAGTGGTTACCAAAACCAATGATGTTGCCCCAGGATCGGCTGAAAGTACCGAGCCGCCATTAAAGCCAAACCAGCCAAACCACAACAGAAAAACACCTGCTGTCGCCAAAGGAATATTATGACCAGGAATGATACTGCTGACCCCTTTCTTGAATTTACCTATGCGCGCACCCAATTGCCAAACGGCAATCAAAGCTGCCCAGCCACCAACGGAATGGACGATTGTGGAGCCTGCAAAATCATAAAAGCCTAATGTGTTTAAAAATCCACCGCCCCATTTCCACATGCCAACAATGGGATAGACCAAGCCCACATAAACCACTGAAAATACGATAAAAGTCACTATTTTGATCCGTTCTGCAACGGCTCCAGACACAATGGTGGCAGCGGTTGCGGCAAACATAGCTTGGAATAAAAATTCGGTCCAGTAGGTGTATTGTCCGTTATAATAATCGGCAGAGAGTCCGTTTTCAGGTAAGTGCAAGCCAAACGAATTAAATCCTATAAAGTGTCCTGAAAAAGCCTCACCAGGATACATAAGGCTAAATCCAACAAGTGTATAGGTCAACAATCCAATAATGAGGACCATCACATTTTTGAACAGGATATTGATGGTGTTCTTGGAGCGTGTCAGTCCAATTTCCAAAAGGGAAAATCCGAGATGCATGATGAATACTAATGCAATGCAGATCATAATCCACAAATTATTTACTGTAAATAGCGTGTCGTTCATGATATACATTATTGAAGTGATGCTGTTCCTTTTTCCCGTGTTCTTATCCGATACGCTTCTTCAACATTTGAAACGATAATCTTTCCATCTCCAACCTCTCCCGTAAATGCTGCGTCTAGAATAGCCTCAACAGTCCGTTCCAAAAAATGATCGGATACTACGATGGAGAGATAGCGACGTTGAATGTCCGAAGTGCTATAAGGAACGCCCCTATACACATGACCTTCCTTTTCATTGCCAATTCCCGTAACATCCCAATAGCTAAAAAAATTGACCTCAATGTCGTGGAGTGCATTTCTGACATCGTCAAATTTCGATTTGCGAATTATGGCTTCTATTTTTTTCATATTCTGACATTTATCGAGCTAATATAATAAAAAGTCATATTGACCCCTAATAAAATAGGGTGTTACCTAAAAAATTATTAAATTAATAACGTATAACCCTATAATTTGTGAGGTATAACTGAAAAATAGTCTATATTTTTATTTTGATAATTTTCAGAAGAAGGACCAAGACGTTTAAATGCACTTTGAATTGTTGTTTATTTCACTAAATAGATTCCCGCAAAGACTGCCAAGAATCCGATCACAAAACTTGCAATCGTATATATTGCAAAACTCATAAAGTCACCTGATTTTAGAAAGACGTGGTTTTCATAAGCAAAAGTAGAGAACGTGGTAAAGCCACCACAAAAGCCCGTGGCCAAGAAGAGAATTTGATTTTGCGAAAGCGTTTGTTGTTTCACGGCCAAACCTAAAATGATCCCGATGAGTAAGCTACCTGCAATGTTGGCAGCAAAGGTTCCATATGGAATTCCAGTTCCTGAAGTGTTTAGGTATTTTGCTAGTATAAATCGCAAGACACTTCCAATGCCACCACCTACAAAAACTAGAAGTATCTGTTTCACATTTGCTCGCTTTCTACCGGCTCGGTTTTTAATGGAATGTAAAGTTCGGTGGTCCAATCGGCAGGATTTGGAAAAGCCCCAGGATCGTTGGTATATATTTCAAAAATATTCATATCAGAAGCTTCCAAGCCATTTGTTTTAAGGTAATTTCTAGCTATTTCCCAAGCTTCAGAGAGATTGGTGTAGTTGCCTTTTAATGTGGTTTTTAGGACTTTGGTTCGATCCATATAACCATTAAGTATATTGCTTTCCTGGCCGACAATTACCTGGTTCTGCACAGGAATTGCATTGCTCATTATCACGCTGCCATTGTCGTTCATTTCATTGTAAATCGTAAAAGGATGTCCAATCATTTCTATGGCATTGTCTTGCATAAAATTCAGGATTTCGGCATATTGTCGTGCCATCATATTACTGATGTTGGACGCAGTTGATGATGTTGTTTTGTACATGTAAAATCCGCCACCATATTCGGTGATGCCCTCTACATTGATGCTGTAAACTTCCATGCCCTCAATGACATCGGTTTCCAATTTTTCTAGATCGCTTTCGAGCTGATTTGCGATATCTTGCTCCATGCCACCAGAAAAAATTGTTCTGGCTTTAAACAGAAAGGATAAATTGTTAGCGGAAAGCTTTTTGGTGACATTTGTGGTGCCATCGCCATTGGGCTTCAACTGCCAACTCAAGTCGGAATTGCCAATATCATTACTGGTATAAGACTGCTGAATTGAAACTGGTGAATTGTAAGATGATGATTTGAGGAGCTCATTTTTTTTCCAAAACGACGCTCTATCGGCGGACGTTGTGTCTTTAATAGTCTCAAATATGACTGCCGCAGGTGCTTTTATGGATTTGGTTTTGGTGACTTCAAATGAATTGGGCTGGACGGCAACATAAATCGAGATTCCAATAATTCCTATTAAGAGCAGAAATAAAACGTATTTTAAGAACTTCATTGGCCTTTAGCTTGTTTTTAGTAGTAGATTCAAAGATAATCAATTTTATACTATCTCAATTAATATTACATTTGTAGAACAACAATTAAACAATTTAAAAATGAAATTAAAATCATTAATTGCATTTGCACTGCTATTTTCAATTTTCTATGGTTGCAAAGACGACAAAAAAGAAACGGTTGACCCAGCAACTCAAACCAATGAGGAAGTTGCATTTGATTATAATGTTGAGCAATTCGCCGATATTAAAATATTGAGATATCAAATTCCGGGATGGGACAATTTGACCTTAAAAGAACAAAAACTGGTGTATTACCTCACGCAGGCAGGGTTGGCCGGTCGCGATATCATGTGGGATCAAAACTACCGTCATAACCTAAAAATTAGAAAGGCACTCGAAACGATTTATGCAAATTATGATGGCGACAAATTTTCGGATGACTGGAAAGCTTTTGAAACGTATTTAAAACGGGTATGGTTCAGCAATGGTATTCACCACCATTATTCAAATGATAAATTAAAACCAGAGTTCGATCAGGATTATTTGAAATTTCTTTTGGCTGAAACCAATGCCACGCTTGAAGGCGAAGCATTTGACGTGATTTTCAACGACAAGGATTCCAAAAAGGTCAATCAAGCCAAAGGTGTCGACAATGTTGGTAAGTCTGCAGTCAATTTTTATGGACCGGATGTCACCAATGCCGATGTGGAGAATTTTTATAAGAACAAAAAATCCCCAAACCCTGACAAACCGTTGTCTTATGGATTGAATTCCAAATTGGTAAAGGAAAACGGCCAATTAAAAGAATTGGTTTACAAATCAGGTGGTCTTTATGGTTCGGCGATTGATGAAATCGTGAAATGGTTGGAACTTGCAAAAGGTGTAGCCGAAAATGATGAACAAGGCAACGCTTTGGGATTGTTGATCCAGTATTATAAAACAGGCGATCTGCAAACTTGGGATGACTACAACGTAGCATGGACAGCTGCCACCAATAGTAATATAGATTACATCAACAGTTTTATTGAAGTGTATAATGATCCATTGGGCTACAGAGGTTCATATGAAAGCATC
>JBGSXJ010000085.1:0-19573 GCA_041751535.1 Aquaticitalea sp. | reverse complement strand
TACCAATGTAAAATTCAAAGGGCCAGGTGGTGATTACAATGATATAACAGGAACCATTATCTATAACGCAAATGGCGTTGCAACAGGACAAAGTTTTCCTTATTCCTGTTATGCAGATGTAACGTCTATAGTAACGAGTTTACCCAATGATTTAGGAACCTATACAGTTGCAAATGTCTCATCGGCAGAAGGGGCAACGGGAACCTTTAATCCATATAATGGTACTGGGTATTCTGCAGGTTGGTCACTTTTTGTAGTATACGAAGATCCTACGTTACCGGGAAAATCTATTACAAGTTTTGATGGGTTCAGCGCAATCAGTAGTTCAGTAAATTTAGATATTCCAGTTACTGGATTTAGAACAGTTCCAGCACCAGCGCCTGTAAGAGCTACTTTTGCTTTTGCCGCACTCGAAGGAGATAAACCCATTCTTAACGACCGACTTTTACTAAATGGTGTGAGTCTATCTACGGCAGACCGTTTGGCAAACAACTTTTTTAATAGTTCGGTCACCCAGCTTAATGCCTTACCTGTTACTACTAGAAATCCCAACAGTACCAATACCTTGGGATTTGATACAGGTGTCATGGTGGTGCCTAATCCGGGAAACACTGTTATAGCTAATGATGCTACATCAGCAGTAGTCAGGTTGGAAAGTACGCAAGATGTTTATTTTGAATATTTCTTCGCTTTTGCGGTGGAAATTATAGAACCAAATATCGTACTTACCAAAATTGTTGAGGATGAATTTGGAAACAATATTGGAGGTCAAGATGTGACCTTTGGCCAACCATTAAATTATGTGATTGGCTTTCAGAATACTGGGAATGACAATACTACTAATCTTATTATTAGGGATATACTTCCGATAAATATTATTTTTGACTATCCCAGTGGATTGGTATTGCCACCCGGAGTTACTGTGGTAAGTTATAATCCTACAACAAGGGAAATTATTTTTAGTGTCGACAATTCGTATGTAGAACAAGGTGATCCTGTTTCTGAAATTCGTATCGAGGTTACGGTTGTGGAGACTTGTAATGAATTGAGCGATGCCTGTTCCAATATTATAAACAATCAGGCATTTGCGACATATCAGGGATTTTTTAATCCGACTTTTACCATTTCTGACGATCCCAGCTTTAGCAGTAATACGGGTTGTTTACTATCGCCTCAAGCCACAAACTTTCTTGTGGACATTGATGATTGCAACTTTACTCAAAATGAAATTCTCTGCGGTGCTACTGTCACTTTAACTGCAGCAAACGGCTACAGCACTTACACATGGTCTACGAGCCCAACTGGAACTCCCGTTATTGGAACAACTCAAAGTATAACAGTAACAAATACGGGAACGTATTATGTACATAATGAAGCCGAAGCTCCATGTCAATCAATCGATCAGATTTTTATTGTGACTCTTTACGGAAGCAATACCACCAATCCAGTGATCCCTTATGCCGATGAAGTTGTTACATGCCCTAATGATGGTAAATTATTACCAAATATCTATTTATGTGGAGCCAACGATTCACGATTTATTCAAACCAATATCACAAATGCATCTTCCATTATATGGGAAAAGTTAAATGAAGGTAGTTGCACCCCAGTTTCCAATGCCGATTGTGCCAATGAAGACAGTTCATGCACATGGAATCAAGTTGGAACAGGACCAGACTATTTAGCAAACAATTCCGGTCAATATAGACTTACGATAAATTACGAAGGAGGCTGTTTTAATCAGTTCTATTTTAATGTATATCAGAATTTATTGAATCCAAATGTCACAGCAAGGGATATTGTTTGTGATACGCCAGGTCAAATTACAGTTGGAGGTGTTCCCAATGGTTATGAATATAGTATTGACGGTGTTAATTTTCAACCGAGCAATATATTTACCATTACCACTCCAGGGATTTATACCATCTATATAAGACAAATTGGTGTCGATACGAACCCTTGTATTTTTTCTGTTCCAGACATTCTAATTAGGGAACGGAATTTTACTGTAACTACGAATGTTGTTCAACCGCTTTGTCATGGAGATAAAGGAAGCATCAGTCTGGCAGCAAACGACGCGCAACCACAATATTTCTTTACACTTTATAATGGTGCAACATTGGTCAACAGTGTGGGGCCGATTACTCCAAATAATTATACCTTTTCAAATTTAAATCCCGGGACGTATACCGCAACCGTAGCAACGGAAGATGGATGTACATATACAGAAGACATAACAATTGTAGAACCACCATTATTGACGGTTACCGCTGCACTTACTAGTCCGCTGTCCTGTACTGATGGCGAAATTACTGTATATCCGGTAGGAGGGACGCCGCCTTATTTTTACTTTGTAAACAGCACAACAGTGTTCCAAACAGTTCCAGAGATTGTTGTGACTGCAGCAGGAGTGTACAACATAATGGTTGTAGATTCCAATAACTGTACTGCAAGCACTACAATTACGGTAGATGACATATCCGCACCCGAGTATAATATCACAAAAGATGATATTTCATGTGCAAGTTCCACCAACAGTGGCGTGATAACCATTAATGTTACCAATGCCAATGGAAATACCTTGGTTTATAGCATCGATGGCGGAGTCACATTTTCCAATTCACCTGTGTTTGCTGGACTTGTTGCAGGTACTTATAATGTTGTTGTACAATATACTATTGGAGCGGATATATGTGTTACAGATCCGCAAACGATAACAATTGCAGTGAATTCACCAATCGTTGGCACGCCTATACTAACAACACCATACACGTGTGCGACTAACGGAACAATAACTGTAAATGGGGTTTCGGGTGGAACGCCTCCTTATAGTTATAGCATTGATGGGATCACATTTCAGTCTGGAAACACCTTCAGTGGTTTAACCAACGGAACTTATACAATAACTGTTCAGGATGCAAGTGAATGTCCGACCATCGTTGGCCAAACAACCATTGATTCTCTAAATCCTCCTACCGATTTAATGTTTAGTAGTACGGCAGTAACCTGTCCATCAAATACCTCTACAGTAACCATAACTGGGACAACAGGAGGAGTGCCTGTATTGGAATATCAAATCATAGCACCAGCTGCGGCAGCAACTGCCTACCAAACATCAAATGTTTTTGCGGGATTGGCTCCAGGCACTTATACCTTCCAAGTAAAGGATGCCAATGACTGTACTTATAATGAATCCTATACCATTACTCCGTTGAGTGCAATAACAGTAGTTGGACAAAATATCAATGATATCACTTGTTTTGGGGAATCAGATGGTTCGGTTCAATTTACGGTTTCCGGTTCATCGGTTTTTTCATATTCGATTAATGGTGGGTCTTCCATTTCTGGAACGTCACCAATTATCTTTACGGGTTTATCAGCTGGGACTTATACTATTCTTATTGCTGATACGAATACTAACTGTGAAGTATCTGCTTCAGTTACAGTAAATGAAGCTACAAACGCTTTAACTATTTCTACAGCAGTCAGCCCTATCACTTGTTCAAATAATGGTAGCGTTACGATTAATGCCACAGGAGGCTGGGGAGGAAACACGTACAGTCTTACCTTACCCGATGCAACTGTATTACCTGCACAATCGAACAATACATTTGTGAATTTGATTCAGGGCGGCACTTACACGGTCACAGTAGTAGATGCGAATGGTTGTACTGTTACCGATACATTCGATTTAAGTCCAGTTTCTTCCATAGTTGCCTCTATAAGTTCAACATCTGATACATGCTATGATGCTTCCAATGGAGCAACCATTGATGTGCTAGTGACTGCAGGAGAAGCACCATATGAGTACAATATCAACGGGGGAGCTTTTCAATCTGGAAGTAGCTTCACTAATTTAGTTCCTGGAACTTATACTGTAACGGTTAGAGATGCATATGGATGTACAGTGACATTAGCAGCAGAAACCATTGAACCTCAATTGACCCTGAATACTGTCTTGACAAAAGATTTTGATTGTACTGCATCACCAGATGCCTTAATAACTGGAACCATAGCAGGAGGCACTGCGCCTTTTACTTATTCTGTATCAATAAATGGAGGCGCTTATACCTCTTTGGGCAGTTCAGGAAATCCATTTACATATACAACAGGATCAACTGGAACGTATCAATTTCAAATTACCGATGCACAAGGGTGTACAGCACAATCAGGAATAACTACAATAAACCCAATTTCATTACCTGAACTCAATGTTGTAGCACAAACAAGAGATATAGTTTGTAATGGAGATTCAAATGGAGCAATTCAGGTTACATATAATCCTTCAGTTGGAACATCACCTTTCTTGATAAACGTTTTCAACGATACTTCAGGTGTTGATTATGGTACTCAAACGACTAGTTTACCTGCTGGTACTTATACCATAACCTTAACCGATGCCAAATCTTGTACCGATACCGATACAATTGTAATTGGTGAGCCAGATCCACTTAATGTGGATTATCACACTGTTGATATTACCTGTACAGCTTCTGGTATATCTCAAGGGTCTATAATTATTGATGGCGTTACTGGTGGTACTGCTCCTTATAATTACTTTGTTACAGGGACCAATGGTTACTCAAATTCGGAAATGAACGCATCAGGGACCACTTCGGTAAGTTTTGATGTGGTTGATTTTGGATTGTATCAAATTAACGTTGTTGATGCCAATGGTTGTTCTGTTTTGATTCAGGATGTATTGGTTGCATCACCTCCAACCGATTTGGATATTTTAATTACATCTACTGTAGATTGTCTTTCGGGAGGGGAAGCTGTCATTAGCATTGGTTCCTCTTTGCCAAGTGCTGGACCATTCTTTTTCAGTATCTATCAAGGTCCTGGTTCTGTGTATCCAAATCCTCCAGGATCATGGATTCCTGAAGATGCCCCAGGTAGTCAAACGGCGACTTTTACAGGTTTAACACCAGGCGTTTTGTATACATTTATAGTATATGATGCCTCTACAAACTGTAGTTATTACGAACCTGCAACAACCCCTATACCAACCAATTCTTCATTAACAGCAACTGCTATAAGCGCGAATAACATCACCTGTAATGGTAGTGCAGATGGAAGTGTAACGTTTACTGTTAACAGTTTATATGGAGTGCCAACCGATATTAATTACGAAATATTCGATTCATTATCATTGGTTTCAACTGGAATATCTGGTTCAGGAACAGTTCCTGGAGGAGGTTCCTTGGCAGTTTCTGATTTGGGACCGTTGCCTTTTGGAAATTATTATGTGCTGATCAATGAAACATCTGGACCAAATGCGGGTTGTGGAATTGTTACAGTTCCTTTTAATATCACGGAATCTACAATCGCTTTAAACTTATCAGTTACAGTGGATCAAAATGCAAATTGTAACTCAAATTCAGGTGTTATTAGTGCAGTGGCCTCCAATGGAACGCCTCCATACCAATATCAAATAACCACCACTCCAGCATCACCTCCTGCCACCGATTTAGCTTGGGCCACTGCGAGTACGTTCAATATGGACGCAGGAAGTTATTATATTCATGTGTTGGATGCTTATGGATGTGTAGTTTCAAGTCCGGTAACAGTTTTGCCAATGGATCCATCACCTGTGATTACAGCTTCAGTTAATAATGAATGTACAGCGGTTGAAGGTTCCTTCGAAATAGATGTGGCATTATCCACTGCAGGAATTCCTCCGTATAGCGTTAGTGTTGATGGCGGTACTTTTCAAACACAAACACTTCCATTTACGATTTCAAATTTATCATCAGGAAATCATACTGTAGAAATACAGGATGCGAATGGCTGCGGAAATTTAGTGACTGTAACAATCGAAATGCCTTTGGGATTATCACCAGCGATAACGGCTCTGCCAACATGTAATAATGACGACGGAATCATAACATTAACAACTTCAGGTGGAACAGGTTCTTATAACTATACTATAAGTCCGAGTCCAGCATCAATAGTATTATCTGGCAATGTGTTTTCTGGTGTGCCTTCTGGAACTTATACAATTACTGTTACTGATACGGTTACTTTATGTTCTGAAGATGTATCGGTTACATTAGATGCTGCAACACCGGTGACGTTTACAACAACGGTTTCTGATGTGAGTTGCAATGGAGATAGTAATGGTGTCATTACTGTAAATTTACCTTCGAGCAATGACAATCCAGTCTATACGTATGCGATCACGGCACCAATTCTAATCCCAGCACAAAATTCCAATATATTCACTGGTTTACCTGCAGGAACATATACTGTATTGGTAACCTCTGGTAGAGGATGTACTTTAGCTGTGGATGTAACAGTGGGAGAACCGTTATTATTGCAAGCGTCGGGATCAGCTACCGATTTTGAATGTGCTCTTGACAACTCTGTCAATACATCAACACTTACTATAATTGAAGCGGGAGGTACTGCACCTTATATGTACAGCATAAATGGCATGAATTATTTTACCAATAATTCATTTGAAATCATTGACACGGGAAGCACTCAAACCATTACCATCTTTGTTAGAGATGTAAACGGTTGTATTGCAACAAACACCGTTACTATAAATCCGTTGCCAGAATTAACTTTGGCTACGGTGGCAATTGCAACACCTATCGATTGTAATGGTACAGGATCAGTTGCCATAAGCGTGACAGGTGGTTCGGGTAATTTTACCTATCAAATGTTACCAGGCGGAACACCTCAAACATCCAATATATTTACCATCACTTCTCCTGGTGATTATTATTTCCAAGTGAATGATGTTGGTACGGGCTGTAACATTGCAACATTGCCATTTACTGCAGCTCCATTTGATTCTATGGATGTTCTTGCTACAGCGTTTACACCAATAAATTGTTTTGGTGATAGCAATGGTGCTTTAGAAATTAATATTAGCGGTTATACAGGTAATTATACGTATGAAGTTTTTGATAATTCTGGTACTTCTGTTGGAGGTCCTGTCAATGCCAATACGTCAACAAATCCGCAAGTAGTTAGTGGATTACCTGCAGGAAATTATACTGTAGTGGTGACACAAGTGGACAGTCCGTTTTGTGCAACAACATCCAATATGGTGACCATTGTATCTCCTGCCACACCATTGGCGGCCATTGCTACAGAAACGTCTAACGTTACCTGTACCAATGATCAGGGAACCATAACTGCTATTGGTAGTGGTGGCACACTACCTTACGAATATGAATTAACAGGTGCTGCTTCTGTTGGATATTCTTCTAACAGCTCGTTTACGAACTTGGCTGCAGGTGTTTATGTAGTAAATGTTCGTGATGCTGGTGGTTGTATTGCATCAGATACTGTTACTCTAGTAATTCCAACACCTATAAATGCAACCTTTACGGCAAATACCTCATTGTTATCTTGTTTTGGAGATTCGAACGCTACAATAACCGTTTCCAATGTTACTGGAGGTCAAGGAGGAAATTACACCTATACACTTAACAGAATTCTTCCGACTGTAAATTCTTCTGGGCCTCAAACATCTCCAGTATTTACTGGGTTGGCAGCAGGAACTTATTCTATAACTATCAATGATGCATTTAGTTGTAATTTAACATCTTTGGAAATTGTCATTACAGAACCTAGTCCAATTGATGCTAGTTTAGTAACAGCAATTACACAAACTTGTTTGACGGAAGCAACACTCACATTGAGTGCGTCTGGTGGAACAGGTCCATACCAATATAGTAACAATAGTGGGTTCACCTCTGTTTTAGGATCGTTTGCATCATCAACAACATTTTCAGTTCCAGTAGGCACCTATGTATATTATGTAAGGGATACCAACGGCTGTGTCGCAAATGTTTCGAATGCAATTACTATTGATGCATTACCACCTTTGACGCTCAATTTAGATACGACCAATTCGGTCATTAATTGTACTGGTGATAATACAGGTGTCATTTTTGCAACTGCACAAGGAGGTTTAGGAAACTATACGTATACATTACAGGATGCTACAGGGAATGCAATTCCTGCTGTACAAGCCAGTCCAGGAGTTTTCAGCGAATTGGTTGCAGGAACGTACTTTGTAAGAGTAGACAGCGGTGATTGTGCAACCACGACCGCACCAATAACCATTACAGAACCTAGCGCTCCACTTGAAGTGTCATTTAATGTTACCAATGTACTCTGTTTTGGAGGCGATAATGGGGCGATTGTGATTAATGCCACTGGCGGAACAGGAATTATTAAATATGCAATTTCACCACAATTGAATCAATTTTTTGAAACAAACACTTTTGAGAATTTGGCTCCGGGCGATTATAATGTTGTAGTTCAAGATGTGTTGGGTTGTTATGTAACATTCAGTTTTAACGTATCAGAGCCACCACCTGTGATATTGAGTATTGTTCCATCATCCTTATTTCCGGAAGTTTGTGAAGGTGATAATGAAGGAGAGTTTAGTATCACTATTTCAGGAGGTACGGCACCTTATAGTGTAAGTCTTGATGATTATAATGGTACTTACACCACTGGAAGTCTAGAGCAGGTGCAATTTGATTTTACAGGACTTGGCGGAGGTGATCACAGTGTCTTTGTTCGTGATAGTCTTGGTTGTGAATCTGAATGGAACATCACTTTCCCAGAATCGGTTACAATAAATCCATTATTGGAAATTGATTATACATGCGTGGATAATGCTTCAAATAACTTAGTGACAGTGTCAGTTGACGAAAGTATCACTGATCTATCAGATGTGGATTATTCATTGGATGGTGCACCTTTTCAGGTTAGTAATATATTCACAAATGTTGTTCCAGGTGTTGGCCATTATATAGATGTGAGACATACCAATGGCTGTATCGTAAGAACAGAACTTTTTGATATTACTGACTTTGATCCGTTGGCACTTACTTTGAATGAAGGTGGTCTCAATGAAATTATTGCAGTTACAACTGGAGGCTCCGCACCATACGATTATACCCTTAATGGCGAATCGTACGGAGATACAAATACGTTCATTATTTCGCAATCAGGGACTTATACGGTGACTGTTACTGATCTCAACGGATGCGTAGCTACGGCAAGTCTATATTTTGAATTTACCGATATCTGTATTCCAAATTATTTCACTCCAAATGCTGATGGTGTAAGTGACGGATGGGCGCCAGGTTGTACCGAAAATTATCCAAATCTCGAAGTCGGAATTTTTGATAGATATGGCCGTAAGGTTGCAATCTTACGTATTGGCGAATATTGGGATGGAAAATATAATGGATATGAACTGCCTACCGGAGATTATTGGTATGTCGTGAATTTGAATGACCCATCAAACGGTCGCGAATTTGTTGGGCACTTTACCCTTTATAGATAACGAAAACAAATCTTGAAGCTATTTAAACTAAAAAATATTCAGATGAAAAAATTACTTATATATTCGCTCTTTTTAGTGATTAGCCATGGTTATGGCCAAGAGCTCAATTTGCCTGTTTTTACACAGTATTTGGCAGACAATGATTTTGTTATCTCACCAACCTATGCTGGTATTGGGGACAATTTTAGAGTTAGGGCAAATGGATTGACCCAATGGGTAGGTATCAAGGGCGCGCCAGATAATCAATCGTTGTACGCTGATTTTAGAATTTCGGACCGTTCGGGAGTTGGTTTGTCATTGTACAATGACAAAAATGGAAATACGCTACAGCAAGGTATTAAATTCTCGTTTGCCCATCATTTGGTCATCGATTATTACACAAAACAGTATTTGTCCTTCGGAATCTCCTACAATATAAACAACTTCAAGATTGACATCAACAATTTTGATTCAGGAAACGATACTCCTATTGTTGACCCAGCTATCACTGACAATAGATCCATATCAAACAATAATTTTGATGTGGGAGCTTTGTATCGTTACAAAGGATTTTATTTTAGTTTGAATGCAAATAACATCTTAAAAAAGGATCTCGATAAATTTAGAGGTACAGAACCAAGTATGCTTCTAAATTATCAGATATATTCGGGTTATGTGATCGAAAGTCCTACAAACAAACGCGTGGAGTTTGAACCATCAGTGTTTTATCAATTATTTGGAAGTGATAGACGATCCAGCACAGATGTAAATTTTAAGTATAGGAAGTATAATAGAAATGATGATTATTTCTGGGCAGGAATATCATATCGTTTTCTTAACGATCAATTTTTTAAGCCTTTGAATATTGGTCCTATGGCAGGCATTATGAAGTCCAAATTTTATTTTGCGTATTCATATCAGATTACCACAAATGAACTTTCTAGCTACAATTCAGGTACTCACGTGGTCACCATTGGCCTCGATTTCCTTCAAGGAATGAGCAATTGTCCGTGTACCACGAGTCGTATTAATAAGATGTAAACACGATTTTAAATTTGAATTAAATCCTAAAAGTTATTCTACTTGCGAGATTAAGATAATGTCGCAAGCAGAAAAACTCAAAAAGGATTATTCCATTGGTTTATTCAGGTTTTGGTGGTAAGGCAAAAGCAATGGCATCATGCTCAAAATGATTTCTGTGGCTACCATCACAAAAAGGCTTATTTTGTGATAGCCCGCATCTACACAAAGAAATTACATCTCTTCCTTGAAGGTTATAGGCATTGCCATCTTTATCAACGATTTCAATATCGCCAGTAATTTTTAGTGATCCGTTATTGTTTACTTTAAGTGTTGTTTTGGCCATATTATTATTTATTAATTATAATTTATATTAAGTTTCTTGAAATATGTTTTATTTCCTTTTACCTCTTAAGAATGTTATTCGATAAAGTTACTTTAAAATATACTACCTTTTGAATTGACACATAAGTTCAATTAAAAATAATTGTTCCTTAAAGGCATGATTTGCTTTAAATTTACAGTATTATTAACTTTAAATTCCATTTTCATTTTGAATTAATTGTAATTAAACGCATGAAGTTGAACATCAAAATTTTATTCTGTATGTTTATTTTTAGTATTGTTTTGAACACCAGCATGTTCGCACAATACTCTCCATATTTTCAAAATTATTCATTATCAGAATACAATGCAGGAAATCAAAATTGGGGAATTGCGCGTGGTCAGGACGGCAAAATTTATGCGGCCAACAATAAAGGATTATTGGTCTTTGACGGATTAAAATGGAGTCTTCACGAAATCCCCAACAAAACCACAATTCGTTCTGTGTTTGCCCATGAGGATAGAATTTATACAGGATCTTACGAAGAATTTGGCTATTGGAAAAAAAATCACAAAGGATCTTTGGTTTACCATTCCTTAAGCCATTTAATTGATAAAAAGGAATTCCTAAATGAGGAGTTTTGGCAAATTTTAAACTATAAAAACGCCATTATCTTTAGGTCGTTTTGGGATGTTTATATCTACGAAGATGACACAATCACACAAATCAAGCCTTACTCCACGGTGCTTTCGTGTAATGTTGTAAATGATGTCATCTATATTTCTACCTTAAATGATGGCATATTTATACTGGATAATAATATATTAAAACCATTCTTCTCAAGCGAAATGACGGTTGATACCAAAGTGGTTTCAATCAACGCCTATAAAGAAAAATTATTAATATCAACTTCACTAAAGGGATGTTTTATATATGAGGATGGAAGAATAAAGCCTTGGAATTCTGCTATAAATCCGATCATAAAAGAGCATCAACTGAATAGTTTTTCCATTTTAAAAAATGGCAATTTGGTTTTTGGAACCATTAAAAATGGTGTATATATTACTGATGCAGCAGGAAACATAGTTTCCCATATCAGTAAGGAAAACGGGTTGATGAACAATACAATACTTGCTCATCATGTCACAGCTACAGAAGAACTATGGCTGGGTTTAGACAACGGAATTGCTTCTGTAAATTTAGATAGTCCGCATACATTTTACAATGATGTTACAGGTGAGCTCGGAGCCGTTTATGATGTAATTAAATATAAGGGTACAATATATATAGGTAGTAATACAGGTCTATATTATTTAGATGCATCCAGCAATTTGAAGTTTATTGACGGCTCCCAAGGTCAAGTATGGGAATTGAAGGAAATTAACGGACAGTTGTTCTGCGGACATAACAATGGAACCTATCTGGTTGAGAACGGAAACATTACGCTGGTTTCAAATCACACGGGAGGCTGGATGTTGAAAAAAATACCAGAGAAGAATAATATATACGTGCAGGGAACGTATTCTGGTATTGTAAAATTTGAAGAAACTAATGAACGTTGGAATGTGAAGCGTTTGGGCGAACCAACCATTCCTATTCGCTTCTTGGTTTTTGAAGATTTGCAGTCCGCTTGGATTGCACATGCCTATAAAGGATTATATAAAATCAGATTTGATAAAAACTACGATTCAATTCAAGAAGTTAAAAATTACGATTTAAAAGGATTGAAATCCGATTACAACGTAAGGGTTTACAAACTCAAGTCAGATATCATTTTCAA
Organism: Aquaticitalea sp.; assembly: GCA_041751535.1. Taxonomy (GTDB): domain Bacteria; phylum Bacteroidota; class Bacteroidia; order Flavobacteriales; family Flavobacteriaceae; genus JBPOFM01. The sequence continues at coordinate 7,147 of JBGSXJ010000085.1, read as the reverse complement.
AACCAATTACGGCTGGCAAAAATACGAACCGTTACTTGACAGTATTGTGCCTTTTGAATTCATGAATAAAAACTTTAGCAAGGATGCTTACATCATATCTGAAGAGGATAGTGATATTTTGGCGGTAAAGAGCAAGGACTTTATTGAATTCAAATCATTTGCAAATCCAGATTATAAGCTGTATTTATCAGATAAATACTTTAAAAAACGTTCGGTTGTAGGATATGAAAAAATTTCGAAAATTAATGATTCACTCTATGCCTTGAACCTCAATGATGGTTTTATGCTGATCAATAACCAACGTTATTCAGAAAAAAAAGATTTAGAACAACCCATTGTTGACGTATTTGAAGTTGACAAAAATTTGCTTCCATTAAGCTCTTCAACTAGTATAGAGATTCCGTACAAGAATACCAACATTAGTATTTCGGTATCTTCCCCAAATTCCCGAAATCATATTTTCGAATATCTAATTGCTAATTTCGATCAAACTAATTGGTACCCTTTAGAAAGGGAGAAATTGGAGCTTTCCAATTTGAGTAGTGGTAATTATAAGGTGTTATTTCGTACCGTAAGCTCATCAGGTGAGGTCTCACCAACTACGTCATTTGAATTCACGGTTTTACCTCCATGGTTCAAAACCTATAAGGGGTTTTTGTTATTGCTTTTTGCTGTCATAATAATTGGGTTGATCGTATATGCACTTCACAAGAGAAAAGTAGAGAAAGAACAAAAGTTGCTCAAGTTACAATTTGAGCTTGCGCAGAAAGAAATGATCAAAGAAAAGACATTAGAAAATGAAAGGAAAATAGTGCAGCTAAAAAATGAATCTTTAAAGAGTGAAGTTAAATTAAAGAGCAAACAACTCGCTAATACCGCCATGGCGTTGATAAAGAAGAATGAAGCCCTTCTTGACCTCAAAGGCGAACTGCTGCAGCACAAAAGTAGTTTTGAGAATCCATTTTCGTTTAAAAAGCTCATAAAAAAAGTAGATCACTCTATCGGTCACAAAGATGAATGGAAGGTTTTTGAATACAATTTCAATCAAGTACATGAAGAATTCTTTAAACAATTAAAGAGTAAATTCCCGAACTTGACGCACAAAGACTTGAAAATATGCGCCTATATTAAAATGAACCTGACAACCAAAGAAATCGCACCCTTATTGAATATATCCACAAGAGGCGTAGAAACTCAAAGATATAGGCTAAAACGCAAGCTTAATTTGGATTCTGACAGAAACTTGGTAGAATTTCTTGTAAATCTGAAATAAATGGCACTCCAATTTATGCAATTCACAATATAATTATACGTCATTTATACGTCACCGAATTTAGTTTCAATCGATTTCGTCGATTTTTTTGTATCTTGGAGTTACGTCAATAAAGGATTTTCGATAGTTTAATAGTCTTGACGTATGTAAAATGTAAATGAAATGTTAAATCCGAGCAAATAGCTTATTATCTTGTAACAACTAACACGATAAATAAAAAAACTATATGAAAGCCAAATTCAAGTTATTATCATTATTCCTTTTTGTCTTTTCCTTTTCCTATGCACAGACGATAACAGTCACTGGATCGATTACAAGTGCAGAAGATAGCATGCCTCTGCCTGGCGTTAATGTAATTGTTAAAGGGACAACCAATGGCACAAACACAGATTTTGATGGAAACTACACTATCACTGCTCAGCGTGGTGATGTATTGGAGTTTTCTTCGATTGGTTTCGTGACCCTCAATGTCACAATACTTAATCAAACCACGATTAACGTCGCTTTAGTGACCGATGTCGAAAGTCTAGGCGAAATTGTGGTTATCGGTTACGGTACACAGCGAAAAGTAGATTTAACTGGAGCTATTTCTACCGTCAAGGCGGAGGAAATAGAAAAAACTCCCAATAGCAATGTCATGCAAGCGCTCCAGGGTAAAGTTGCAGGATTACAAGTGGTAAGTAATGGTGCACCTGGAGATTCTCCGACGGTAAGACTCCGTGGTGTCAACTCATTTGCAGCAGGAAGCAACCCATTATATGTAGTAGATGGCATGTGGTACGATAATATTGATTTTCTTGATAACAGCCAAATAGAAACAGTAAACGTTTTAAAAGACGTTTCGTCCATCGCCATATTTGGACAACGTGGTGTCAATGGTGTTATCATTATTGAAACCAAAGGTGGAAGATTTGAACAAAAACCGGTGCTCACCTATAATGGATATACTGGTTATCAAGTAGCTCAAAATGTCATGAAAATGGCAAATGCTGAACAGTTCGTTACAATGGCTTACGAATCGGGCTCTGCAGCTGATATCGAATATGTTGAAAATGCAATTGCTCGATTTGGTAGGAGTAGGGTCAATCCAAATCTCCCAAATGTCAATACAGATTGGTATCAGGAAATTTTAAGGCCTGCTAGCATTGCTAGTCATAGTATTGGTGTAACAGGCGGTAGCGAATCCACAACATACGGTGTAAGTACGAGTTATTTTTCGCAAGATGGTATTTTGGATATGAAGAATGAATATGAACGTTTTAATATCAATTCCAATATAGATATAAAGGTATCGGATCGTTTCAAAATAGGGACGAATGCCATTTTTAGTAATGCCACGAAATATAATGCAGAGAATGGGGCTTGGTTTCAGGCATATTTCGCAGTTCCAATTTTACCTGTGTTCGATTTAACTAATACCGCAGCCACTACGACTCCTTATTCAGATGCTCAATTATTAGGATATAGAAGTTCACAAAATCCTTTTCCTGTGATGCGTTACAATGATAACCAATTAAAAATTAGAAAAATCCTCACAAGTATTTATGCAGAGTATTTTATAGTACCAGAAAAATTGGCTTTTAAAACAGCTTATTATCACGATTACTCCACCATATCTGAACGTAATGTGAGATTACCTTATTATATTTCAGGAACTTCAAATAGGTTACAGGAGAATACTTCAATCAGAAGAGCTGAATTGGTTTACTCCTCACAAATATGGGATAATACATTGACATATAGAGACAAGTTTGGTAATCATAATTTAACAGTTTTGGCAGGGTCATCCTTTAGAGATGATCAGGAAAATTCTTTTTCAGCCACCGGAGGAGACGTACAGGGTATTGGTTTGGAATCGTCATGGTATCTCAACTTTGCTGATCCTACTAGCTTTAGTAATAGTGTAAACGGAATAGGTGATCGTTTTTATGCTTTGGCTTATTTTGGTCGATTAGAGTATAATTTTAATGACAAATATTTACTTAATGCTACCGTTAGAACTGAAGGTGATGCAAGATTCCCAGCAGAAATTTGGAAGACTACACCACAATTTGGAGTTGGTTGGGTCATTTCAGAAGAATCGTTCATGCAAAACAATGGCATAATTAATTTCTTAAAATTACGGGGTAGTTGGGGGCAATTGCCTAATGGAGCCATAGGAGGAAGTGCAGGAACACGTACTATTAGCCAAGTAACCCTTGATATCGATAATCTATTGACAAATGGTATAATAAGTACAAATAATTTTACCAATCTAAAGAGAGAAGTATTAGAAGAAACAAATTTTGGTATTAGTGCAAGATTGTTCAATAATAAACTGTCGCTTGAGGCTGATTATTATATTAGGGATACTAAAGATTTAGTAGTTCCTGTGCAACAAGGTATTGTTGGAAACACACTTTTATTGAATGTCGGAGAAATGAGAAATGAAGGTTTCGAAATAGCAGCCAATTGGAGCCAAACCATCTCTGATAATTGGAGTGTGAATATAGGTGCCAATGCGGCAACACTTAAAAATTCGGTTACTAAAATCGATAGTGATCAAGGTTATTTTGACACAGGAAGTGCGGAATTCCGTCAAAGGCTTATAGTCGGCGAGGCAGTAAATTCGTTTTTTGGATTGGAAGTTGCTGGGGTTTACCAGAATGAAGCAGAGGTAGCAAATGATCCAATAGCTGTGGATAATAATTTAGTGCCAGGAGACCTTAAATACAGAGATCAAAATGGGGATGGCGTCATAAATGATGCTGACAGAGTTGTGCTGGGATCTTACCTTCCAACATTCTCTTATGGAGGAAACGTATCAGTATCCTATAGAAATTTTGACTTATCGGTTGCGGTTTTTGGGCAAACCGGCAATGAAATTCTTAACCGTAAAAGAGGAGAAGTTATTTTTACAAATGACACGAATATCGATGCAGACTTGGCGATCAATAGATGGCATGGTGAGGGAACATCAAATTCATATCCATCATCTGCTGGAAGAAGAAAAGGATGGAACCAAAGAATGAGTACATTTTTTGTCGAAGATGGCTCTTTTTTCAGAATTCAAAATATTCAATTGGCATACACCATACCATCAGGTTCACTATTAGGCAAGAACGCTCCTGAAACTAAATTAACACTTACGGCCGATAGACCATTTACGTTCTTCAAATACAATGGATTTAATCCTGAAGTTGCAGATGGCATTGATCGTCAAACATACCCTGTACCTGCTGTGTATACAATAGGAGTGAATATTAAAATTTAAAAAAAAGCGCAAAATGAAAAATGTAAAACAATTATTTAAATCGCTAGTATTTATACTGGCAGTCAGCATGCTCTTCTTTGCATGCAACGACAAATTAGAAGAGAATGATGGACAATTGTCCGCAGACGATTTGGATTTCACCAACATGAACGATATGATACTTCCTCTTTATGGAGCATATGCTGCAACATATTCAAGAGGTTGGGAAGATCCCTTGTTGGTCGGTGTAAGGGGTGATGATGTTAATGCAGGCGGATTGGGCGACCAGCCTCTTTTTGCAGCAACTGATATTTATGACTACGACAATGGTTTTTGGATGTTCAATCAGGTTTGGACTAACTTTTACGGCGATTTGGCTGTGATTATTAACTCCAAAGAAACAATTGAAAGATATAGAGAATTTGCTACAGGCAATGACATTGCTAGAGCAGATCAATATATCGCTGAAGCCAAAGTATTAAGTGGATTTCAACACTTGCAAATGTCACGTTTGTGGGGAGATGTTTTTATTATAGAAACGACACTTTTTCAAGCGGAGATTGATAACGGAGTAGACACCAAAGAGGAAGTGATGCAATACATTACCAACTTAATGGATGAAGCCATACCATTTTTACCAGACTTGAGACCTAACGAACGGACTGATATTCGTGGCGGTGTCACAAAATATACCGCCTTGGCTATTAAAGCAATGGCAAATCAAGAGTTGGAAAATTATCAAGGGGTTGCAGATGCTGCAGGTGAAATTATCAATTCAAATAAGTTTAGTCTATTTCCTGATTTTTATGAGCTTTTCAAAAAACCTGGAGAATTGAGTAATGAAAGTTTATTTGAGCTTCAGTTTTCAGATTTTGATCAATCTTCAGGACCTGTAAGCAATCACTTATATGCGCCTTTTGGGCCTACAAGCTGGACACCCGTGGTTGCCACTGCCTCACCAGGTTGGGGTTTCTATGAGCCAAGCTTAAAATGGATGACTTTTATGTTGGGCAGAGGTGAAGTGGAACGATTACAAACAAGTGTCTTATTTACTCCAGATGGTATTGCGGCATTACAAGCAGAATATGGAAACCTCCCTGGCTTCATTTCTAATACAACTCCAGATGGTGATGTCATTAACAATTCTCCCAGAGCCGATTTTGCCAGTGGAAAACACTATTTGCCAACCAATCAATTAACATCTGGAAGGAACGACTATGGGTCTGGTAAAAATTTCATTGTGACCAGATATGCCGAGATTTTATTGATGTACGCGGAAGCATTGACAAGAGGGGCATCCGGAAATGGCATGACTGCAGACCAAGCGGTTAACATGGTAAGAACAAGAGTTGGTATGCCTCAAATTTCAGGGGTAACAAGTACTCAAGTTATGGATGAGAAATTTGCAGAATTGGCAATGGAATGGGGAATTCGCTATTTTGATATGATTCGTTTAGATAATTATGCAGAGCTGAGTTATGAGGGAAGAATTTTTACAGCGGACAAAGAATTACTGCCTTATCCACAAGCACAGCTAGATTTATTGCCTTTAGGAGGCAATTAAAGAATATAATTAATTTTTAAAAAAAAACTTAAAAATGAAAAAAATAAACAACATAGTTATCGGGTTTTTTGCCTTGATTTTGATGTTTTCTTGTAACGATGGTATCGACTCGATTTCAGAAGTAGATCCAGGTCCTGATGCAGGAGCACCAATAGTAACCATAATTAGACCAACAGATGGTTTGGCAATTTCTGATCCGAATCCGGTCTCTTCTGTTAATATCGAAATAAAAGTTGAAGATGACATTGAGGTAGGTGATATAACAATTTCTTTAGATGGTAATGAAATAGCGTTTTATGAATCAGGCTCCTATATTGATTATAGAATCGTAACTAAAGTATTGACTTATGATAATATAACAATAGGTGAACATACCCTTATGGTAACAGCAACTGATTTGGCTGGGAATACTACCATTGCTACTTCAAATTTCACAAAGGAACCTCCTTATTCACCTATGTATCCAGGAGAAATTTTTTATATGCCATTTAATGGTGATTATACCGATTTGGTAACTTCGACTTCTGCTACAGAGATTGGGAATCCAGGATTTAACTCGGCCAATGTTATATCAGGAAATGCATATCAAGGTGCAGCTAATTCTTATCTAACCTTCCCGTCTGATGATTTGGCTCAAGGAAGCAATTTCAGCGCAACATTCTGGTTGAAAATAGATGCATCAGATACCAGATCAGGCATAATTAGTATTTCCCCAGCAGATCCATCAGCTCCATCAGATAAGCCTAGTGGGTTCGGACTGATTCGTGAAGGTAGCGCAACCTCCCAGAAATTTATACTTCTCGTAGGTAATGGTGCTAATGCAACATGGGTTAATCCAGGTGGTCCTGCCACTATTGATCCAACATTAAATGAGTGGGTACACTTCGGAATCACTATATCAGAAAGCAATTTAGCCCTTTATATGGATGGTGAATTGGTTGGAGAAAGTGCTTTTACTGGAATTGATTGGACAGGAGTTGGAGATTTGTCAATAATGTCAGGTGATCCAAATTTTGGCGGATGGGATCATAAAACAGAAAAAGGTCAAATGGATGAATTAAGGCTATATAATATTACA
>JBGSXJ010000084.1:0-4999 GCA_041751535.1 Aquaticitalea sp. | reverse complement strand
TTTACGGATTTACTATCTGATACTTCAACCGAATATACAGTATTCGCACCGAATAATACTGCATTCAACGCCTATACCAATCCAAATGGTTATGACATCAATACAGTTTTGGCTAACCACGTGATTGTCGGCGCTACCGCTGCGTCTGGTGGATTGACCAATAGCTATGTAACAACAGCTGCTACGAATAGCGATAGTGATGCATTAAGCTTATATATCAACGTTGATAGTGGCGTTACATTAAATGGAACATCAGATGTTATGGCCGCAGATATTATTGCTTCAAATGGTGTTATACATGTAGTAGATGCGGTTATCGATTTACCAACCGTTGTAACCTTTGCATTGGCAAATCCAGCATTATCTAATTTAGTGGTTGCTTTACAATCTGCAGATTCACAGAGTCCGTCTCCAAATTTAATTGGAACACTTTCTGGTGCTGGACCATTTACTGTCTTTGCTCCGACTGATACTGCTTTTGGTGACTTGTTATTGGAATTGGATCCAACAGGAAATACTGGTTTGGGTGATGTTCCACCTGCAACAGTCCAAGATATTTTATTATATCACGTAGTGAGTGGCAATGTAAGATCAACTGATTTATCTACCGGTCCTGTAGCGACTCTAGGGGGAAGCGTAACTGTTGATGCCACCAATTTTACAATTACAGATTCTAATAGTAGAGTAAGTAACATTATCACTTCATTGGTAGACATTCAGGCTATTAATGGTGTTGTGCACGCAATTGACACTGTTATTTTACCACCACAATAATTGAAGAAGAAGTTTTTTTATTTTTATTGATTAGATTAGTTAGATTAGTTAGACGAAAAAGCCTCCTGATTTTGGAGGCTTTTTCAATTTATTAAATGATATTATTTTTTTCTCTTTTGCTGCGCCTGCTTTTGCTGTTCGGCTTGTTCCATCATTTCTTGCATCTTTCTTTGAAATTTGCTTTGCTTTTTTGGCTTGGCCTTATTCACCTGTATCTGTGCGTGAATTTTATCTTCGTCCAAAATATAATTTTTGATGACCAACATGATTCCTATACTGATGAGGTTGGATATAAAATAATACAAACTTAATCCTGATGCATACTGGTTAAAGAAAACCATCATTAATATAGGTGAGAAATAAATCATGTACTTCATGATTTTGCTCATATCAGGCATCCCTTCTTGAGTAGGTTGCGCTGCCATTTGGTCACCTGTTGTCATTTTCATATAAAAGAAGATAGCAATCGCCGCCAATATCGGAAATAAACTTACGTGGCTACCATACAAAGGAATATTGAATGGCAATTGAGCAATGGCGTCATATGACGATAAATCGTCTGCCCAAAGGAAACTTTTTTGCCTTAAATCAAAAGCGGTCGGAAAGAACATAAATAAGGCATAAAATACAGGAATCTGCATCAATCCTGGCAAACAGCCACTAAAAGGGCTTGCGCCTGCCTTATTCTGTAAGGCCATGGTTTCTTGTTGCGCCTTGAGCTTATTATCTTTGTATTTGGCCCTAATGGCATCCAATTCAGGTTTTAATACTCGCATTTTAGCTTGCGATAAGAATTGCTTGTACTGCACAAAAGACAATACAATTTTTATGAGAATAGTCATTACGATAATGGCAATTCCATAAGGCATCATTGAGCTTAAAAATCCGAATAAAGGAATGAAAAGAGCTTTATTGATCCATCCAAAAATACCCCAACCCAGTGGAATACTTTTCTCTAAATTATTATCATATTTTTTTAGGATTTTGCTATCAGTTGGCCCAAAATAGAATTTTAAAGGCTCTATGATTTCGCCAGCTTCAACACTCACAGGTAACTTTGAGATGAACTGTTTTGTGTACACTGTGTCGATATCTTCATCTTCAACCAGGTTTTTAGAGCTTATGCTTGCTGTTTTGAAGGGTTTGTCTGCCACTAAAATAGAACTGAAGAAATGTTGTCTGTACGACAACCATTTCATATCGGCCTCCGTTTCTTCATCATCACTTCCCTCGGAAAGCTTGTCTATTTTATCACCGCCTTCATACTGGTATGTAAGTCGCGTATAACGATTTTCATAAGCAATACTCTGATCATGACGAAAGGTCTTCATCCTCCAATCGAGTGTTATTTCTTTAGAAGTGTTGACCACATCATTTAACCCCTGTGATCGAATGGTAAAATTCAGCATATAATCATCGGGCTGAATCTCATAACGGTACTCTAAAAACTTGCTTTCAGATACCTTAAGCTTCATGGAAACAACTGTATTGTTACCATTTTGGGTCACAGTAGGCTGAAAGTATAACTCCTGTGTGTTTAATGTTCTATTATCTGTGGTACCAAATGTAATATTGAAGTTTGTGTTCTTATTATTGATCAAATAAATGGGAACAGAATCAAAATTTACATATTTATTCAATTTTACTTCCGATAGGAAACCTCCTCGATTACTAAATTTCAGAGTCAATAAATCGGTTTTCACCTCTGTGGTTTCATCTTTGGCAGAAGGAAGCGTTGATGCATAAGCGAATGCGCCTAACTTGCTTTTTAAAGCCTCTATTTTTGTAGAATCTGCTGATGTTCCACTTTGGAAATCAGTGGCTGTGGTTTCAAATGTGTCTTCCTTTTGGTTGACTTTCTGGGCGTTTTGTTCCTTGGACAGTTGTTCCTGTTTGGCTTTTTCTGCAGCTTGCTCTTCTGGTGTTGGTTTATTTTGCCATAGCATGAACAACAATATTCCGAAAATAAGGACAAAACCTACGATGGAATTTACATCTAATTTTTTTTCTTCCATGAATTAATTCTAAGTGGATGGTCTAATTATAGTTTTCAATTGGTCAAAAATCCTTTTAGGGAAAGATCTTTTTGGTGATACAAATATGCAACCATTATTGATTTTGTGCCATACTGACACTATTTTTATCTTTTTTATAATTTAAGGCCGCTTTTACAAAAGCGACAAACAATGGATGAGGACTGGCAACAGTACTTTTATATTCAGGATGATACTGTACTCCTACAAACCAATTATGGGTTGGGATTTCGATGATTTCTACCAACTTGGTATCAGGATTTAATCCTGTCGCCATCATTCCAGCTTCTTCTATTTGTTGCTTGTATGAATTGTTAAATTCATAACGATGTCTATGGCGTTCTTTTACGCGATCTGTTTTATAAATGCTTTTGGCAATACTTCCTTCCTTTAGATCACAGTCCCAAGCTCCGAGACGCATGGTTCCTCCTTTGTTGGTCACTGTTTTTTGGGATTCCATCAAATCAATAACTGGATTGGATGTGTGTTCGTTCATTTCGGTAGAGTTGGCGTCATTCAAACCCAATACATTTCGGGCATACTCAATCACTGCCATTTGCATACCTAAACAAATTCCAAAAAATGGAATGTTGTGTTCCCGTACATATTTTACGGCTTCGATCTTACCTTCAATGCCACGTTCACCAAAACCAGGCGCAACCAATACACCGTGCAAATGACCTAACTTTTTAGCTATATTGTCTGCTGTCATGTATTCTGAATGAATGGGCTCTACCTTCACTTTTACTTCATTTTCGGCACCAGCATGGATAAAGGCTTCCAAAATAGACTTATAAGAGTCTTGTAATTCTACATACTTACCAATTAGGCCAATAATAATTTCATCTTTAGGATTTTTATGTCGTTGCAAGAATTGGTTCCACTGTGTTAAATCGGGTGTCGAGGAATTCAATTGCAATTTCTTAAGTACCACTTTATCTAGTCCTTGTTCCAACATTAAGTTAGGGACGTCATAAATAGTGGAGGCATCAATCGATTGTATGACTGCTTCTTCGCGAACATTGCAGAATAAGGCGACCTTACGACGCAAATCTTGGGGAAGTTCGTGCTCGGTTCTACAAACCAAAATATCGGCCATGACACCGCTTTCCATTAAGGTTTTAACACTGTGCTGTGTTGGTTTTGTCTTAAGTTCGCCAGCAGCAGATAAATAAGGTATCAAGGTTAGATGTATAACAATCGCATTGTGTTCACCCAAATCCCATTTGAGCTGACGAACTGCCTCGATGTATGGTAAGGATTCAATATCACCTACAGTCCCTCCTATTTCGGTGATGACTATGTCGTAATCTCCTGATTTACCGAGCAGCTGTACACGGTTTTTAATTTCATCTGTAATATGTGGAATGACCTGTACCGTTTTGCCGAGAAATTCACCACGACGTTCTTTATCAATGACACTTTGGTAGATACGGCCTGTAGTAACGTTATTGGATTGACTGGTAGGGACATTTAAAAAACGCTCGTAATGACCTAAATCTAAATCGGTTTCTGCCCCGTCATCTGTGACATAGCACTCGCCATGCTCATAAGGATTCAAGGTACCTGGATCAATGTTAATGTAAGGGTCGAGTTTTTGGATGGTAGTCCGGTAACCTTGTGCCTGAAGCAACTTGGCCAAAGAAGCAGCAATAATGCCTTTACCGAGTGAGGACGTTACTCCTCCTGTTACAAATATGTATTTTGTGTTCGTTGTCATGTTGCGTTGTTAAACGCAGGCAAATTTACAAAATTTAAATAGAGTTTAAGAGAATTGTTTTTAGATATTTCTTATGATAATGATACTCTACAAATTTGATTTGAATATGATGAACATTCATTGGAAAACTCCTAAAATCATCATCATTTTTTCGAAAAAACATAGAAAGGATAATTCAGACACGTTTTTCAATTTACTGAAATACTATTTAGAATAGCGTTTACGAATCCCATAAATCAATTCCTCCAATCCGTTGAGTTTGATCTCATACATTTGCTGCATCATATCGCCCAGTTGCCCTTTTGGGAAGCCCTTGCTTTTGTACCAAACATAATAATATTCAGGAATATCTATCAGGTAGCGGTCTTTATATTTTCCGAAGGGCATCTTTGAGTGTGCCAATTTAATGAGGAAATCTTTATCGGGTTGTAGCACTTATTCTTTGGATTTGTAGGCTTTGAGCTTTGACAGT
>JBGSXJ010000083.1:0-61679 GCA_041751535.1 Aquaticitalea sp. | reverse complement strand
TTTCACCCTTCCGATTCACACCAAAACAACACTGATTCAAGGAACTTTTTCGCCACAACGTTACCGTTTTTAGCGGCTGCAAATATACAACCCTTTTTTTCTCCGTACCAAAACTTTTTATGCCTTTTTTTTGCCTTTTTTATCTGGAGTTGATTGTGAGGGGGTTGCACAACCCCAAACCTCAAGTAATGCCAAGGTAAAGGGAACTTGAGGTCGCCGAAGAACGCCCGAACTAATAAAAGACAGCCATGAGAAACCACAAAGCCAACATCGGTAAACAACCGAAAACATTCATTAAATAAAAGACTGACTATAAAAAGAAATTCCAAACAAGGCCAAAGCGTACTGCAAAATCTCTATAAGGATAGTTTGGAGCAGAATAATAATTATATCCTGTAAAGGCCGAATTGAAATGCTCTGCTTTTAGATAGATGCGAGTCTGCCTTATTTTGGCGTTAAGGAAAAAGTCCAATCTCGGGAATCCTCCCAGTTCGGTTTGGTTCTGAACATAGAATTCTGCCAATAGCGGATCGTAGGCGTTCATGTTATATGTTGTGAAGTAGTTGAAGGTAATGCCGGTTTGCAAAAACAAAGCCTTTTTGAATAGGTGATCTGAAAAATATAAGGTGTTTCTAGTAAGGATCTGCGGAACATTTAAAATATCATCTCCATTTAAGACATTTTGATACATGATGGTATTATCCAATGCAAATTTGCCATAGGTAATCTCCCTATTTAATTTGAGCCTCAAGTAATTAATGGTTCCTGCACTTTGAAAGGGTTTTACATTGTTGGCATCATCTTTGGCAAAGTAGGTGTAATTAGTAACAGTGTTATAATCAAAAGACACATTTGCCAACTTTTGCGAACTTAAGGTAAAAGCCAGTTGTTGGGTATTGACATTGTCATAATTTTGGCTGTTATCCCAATTATAGTTGGTATAATCGCTTTGATATAGGAGCCAATTATAATTTGGAGCCCTTGAACTTGTATTGAAAGCCCCTTCAAACGAAATGTCTTCTGTGAATCTGTATGAGGCTTCGGCGTTCAAAAAGTTTCCTTCAAAATCACCGGCTATGTTGACTCCTAACTCGCCTTGGACATCAAACTGTCCTATTTTATTCTTGTACATTCCGCCAAGGGTAATGATATCCCCCTTTAATCTATTGATTATGGTTTGATTATCTAAAATAACCAATGAGTTGTATCCGTAATTATAATTTCTATAATCTGCATTGAAGGCAACCTCACCCAGGGTCTTATTTTTATAATTAAGAAAGAATCTATTATAAAAATCTTCAAGCGTGACCCGATCTTTTAAATTACTTTGCCGAAATGCCTCTCCAAAATAATCAGATTGAGCAGTTTGAACGAACTGATAATACTTATCTTCAAAAGAAATTACATTACCGACACTCAAGCGATTATGTGTGAGTGAATCCATCTGACGAAAAATATCGTATTGGTGTTCTAAGTGAAAGCGTTTTCCTTTTAGTATGTTCTCGGCATTTTCAAAATTAGGTGCAAATACCGACCGATCCATAAATTCCTCCTCACCCAATTCAAAATTTGCCACTCCTTCATCAGTCAGACCACCATTCTCTTGGTTTAATATGTCTTGCATGACAATTTGCGCGCGAGCCTGATATCTTTTATTCTTGGTTATATAATTAGAGGTAAATCTAAAATTCCCTGTACTTGAAAGAATGTGCTGGTATTTACCCAGAGATCGCAATCCTTTATAGGCGATGGAGAAATTGAATTGTTTGGAAACATTGGTTGTAAAAAAAGCGTCGAGCAATTGTCCTTGTTCGAAGGCTGTTTTGTACAACAGCTCTGTTAATGGAGTTGGTACATGATAGTAATTGATATCCTCTATCTCCATATAATTAAAATGCTTTGCCCTTGCGCCAAATTGAGGTGTAGTTTCGGTGTTTTGAAAATCAGTGCTTAACGAATTATAAGTTTGACCAATATTTGAAAACGCAATTAGCTCAAAATTATCTTTTCTTAAATAATTATACTTGTATTCCTTCTGGATGGAAAGCGTAGTATCTACAATGGTTGTGTCTTTTTTAAATGAGATAATTTTGTAGAGGTCTATTGTGGCTTTTTCATCTTTTATACTATTGTTAGACGTTCTTCGTGATGAATCTGTAGAAATAGCATTACTACCTTGCCCATTAATATCCTCTTTTAATGGCTTTCTTATTTGAGAGCTTAAATTTTGAACACAAAACAACATTAAAAAAATGAAAATAAATCTACCCATAAAATCTTGTATTCAACAAAAGTAAATATTTATAACGGTATTATTTTGCACCAAGTATTTATTTACAAATTTGAGGCAAAAAATTTAAAAATAATGAAGTTACAAATTAGACTGCAAAACATTAATTGTCAGGAAGTGAAACAGAATTTAGGCTAAATAGTTAAATTACACCAATTTTCGTGATCAGTTAATTAGGATTTATTGGAGTCAAAAGCTCCAATAACAGAAAACTAAAATTTCATTCTACAATAAATAAAAAACCAGAGACAAAAATCTCTGGTTTTTATGATACATTTAAATAGTTAATTAACAAATACCGAATTATTACTGTTTTGTCAATGTGAATTGATATACACCAAAATTGCCCACTGTACCACTAGTTGTAATTATATAAGTTTCCTAACTATAAGAAGACGCAGTAATTGTCATATTACATAAAAAATAGCATGCTACAAATTAAAATTGAGTAAATAATTACAAACAAGACATAAATCAGAACTAATTTAATGTATAAAATGAAATTATTTTTTTAGAATAATTTTCTCATTATGCTGGATATTTCCATTTTCTATTTTTAATAAATATATTCCTTCTGCAAATTCTGAAGTATTAATACTATAATTGAAGTTACTTGAATTAGAATCAACTCTTTTGCTGTAAACCTCTCTACCTTGCATGTCAAAAAGGTTGATTTTAGTTGTGTCTCCAACTGGAATAAATTTAACATTCAAGATTCCGTTAGAAGGATTTGGCCAAATTCTAACATCAAGGGTTGATAGATCAGTTGTACTTAATGTCAAATTGTCGCCTGTTAATATCAAAGAGTAATCTTGGCTTTGATTTCCAGTATTAAATGATTGAAGATTCCCTTTATGGCTAATTGTTACGGTGTAAACCCCTGCAGTGGGAACTTCAATATCAATTTTCTCAACATTATCTCTGAAATTATCACCCTTACTAGCCATAAAACCGAATGTTTGGTCAAGAATCAGAAACCACGGCATAAATGTAGTATCATCTTTAGTGATACGAATGTCTAAATCATTGATCAATCTTGGTTGGTTGTTATTTAGATCATTATTAACAGCTATACCAGGAACATCTGTCCAACAAATTGTTGCAGAAATTTTACCACCAGAACTTGCGCTAAAGGTAAATGAATAATTATCCCCATTATTTAATGTTCGCTCCTCAATAGTTGCTGTTCCAATGCTTGATTTAAAAATAGTTTGAGCTGCAAATTCTGAATCCAACAAACCCCAACCAAAATATGGATCTGGTCCAAAAAATTGCACGTCATCTAAAGCTGTGTGACAAACCAATGCTTTTAAAGTAGCCGCTTTCATGAAGTTGCCATTAACTTGATTGTAATATTCTTGCAGTAATAGTAATGATCCCGTTAAATTTGGAGCAGACATAGAAGTTCCAGAATAAGTATCATATGCACTATTTGTTACTGGAGATGTTAAATTTGTGCCGTCCCCAGCAATATCTGGTTTTATCCTTAAGTCATCGGTAGGCCCTTGGCTGCTGCTGCTGTTTATAGGATAACTCAATTGATTTGACCCATTAAAGAAAGCGTTGGCATTGGCAACTACTAAATTGTTTTTTGCCACCTTATCATAAGTTAATTTGTCAAATCCAGGAAATAGTCCACCTGAATATTGTGAATTTCCTGAGTTTCCGGCACTAGACACAATTAAATAAAAAGGATAGGTTGCTGCAATTTGATCGATGTTCCTAGCATCTTGAGTGTATGCACCCATAATCCAAGAAGGTAGGGGTCCATTCGTTCCTATAACTGGTACTCCGTAAGAATGGTTTGACAGGTTAATATCTACAAATGAATTCTGAACTGCCACCATTTCTGGATTATCGTTATTAAAATTATAGTTAATTATATTGACGTCTGTAGCCATGCCTCTTGCCTCTGGCAATACACCTCTTGCAGCGATTGTACCAATTACATGATTTGCATGATTACTTAAATTAGAAGTTCCATCCGTGTTAGTAAATTCAAAATTAGAGACTCTGTTCGGAATATTTTGAGGATTTAAAAATTCTACATGATCAAACTGAACTGGACCACCGTCCCATACTGCCACAAACATATTTGTACCCTTCAAATTTAAACCTAATGAACCTCCTGGTTGTAGCGTATTAGTTTTAGTTGCTCTACTCGCAGTCTGATTATCTAACGTTCTATATATGGGATTACCATTAATAATGTCATATAAAACATATACCACATCGTCTTTAACGACGATTTTTTTCTCTTCTGGATTATTGCTCAAATAAATCTTCACTCTTGTCTCCCTTATATTGTCCTGAACAAGCATGTAATCATAAAGGTTTAATTCATTTTCTGTTAGGGACTTAGGATCTCTTGGTGTTTGAGCACTTATGTGTAGAGTAATGATAAAAATAATAAAAATGTAAATCTTTTTCATGATAGCAATTTTTAAAAAAATAGGCTGCCAATAAGACAGCCTATTTATATTAATAAATAAAAGTTTTAAACTTTATTGGTTGACGCAAAAATCTGTTGCTTCAAAGGTTCCGTTACTAAATGAACCAGATCCTTGTGCATAAACTATACTGCCACAAACAAATGAGTAACCGCCAACAAATACACCATCACTAAGGCCGTCACCATATGAATCAAAAATTGTGAATGTATAACAACCATCTTCTAAAGTAATATTGTGGGTATACACAACACCTCTACTTGCAGCAGAACTAGGCGGGCCATAAGTTTCTCCTCCTGAAGCGACTATGGCACCCGCACTATTAGTGACCCTCCAAGTTGTTTCCTCTGGGAAAGCATCTGTAGTTACGGTTAATACGGCAGCATTGCAAGGAATGTTATCATCTACAATAGTTATTACTTTGGTGGTTCCATTAGCAGGAGAACCCCCTATTCCTACTGCAATTCCCGCATTAGCTGTCAATGTGAGGGTAATCACTGCATCACCATCAATATCGTCATTGTCAATAGGTATAAATTCAACCGTAGCGCTAGACTGACCAGCAGGAATGGTTACTGATCCTCCGGCGGGAGAAAACTGAAATCTAGAGGCATCACCCTCAACTTGAAAAGATACCGTTACAGCTTCTGATCTAGGACTACCAAGTACAACCACAAGTTCTACCGATTCACCGCTATTTTCAACAATAGTCACTGGTGAAGTATCACTTAATTGGACAAAATCCACATTTTCAAAGCGAACATCATTGTCATCTGAATCACAACTTGCTACAATAGCAAATAGTGATAGCATGCATACATATTTAAATAAGTTTTTCATATATTTTATATTAATAAGTTTCACCTGGGTTCTGAACCATATTTGAGTTCACATTCAATTCGGCCTGTGGAATAGGCAGCGTAAACCTAAAATCATTTACAGAGATATTAAGTGGATTAGTTGCAGACGAATTTTCTGAATCAGCAATAAATCTGTTTGTTTCCGTAACTCCGGCATTAGTACCTATTCGCTTTAAATCGATATATCTGTGACCTTCAAAACAAAGTTCTTTATAACGCTCTTTCAATATATCACTATAAGCTGATTGAGGATTTGCATAGGTTGGTAAAGGAACAGTCGCACCAGCAATATAATTTCTAGCTTGTCTAACCGATCTAATCAACTCTGCAGCACCAGCTAAATCACCAGCCTGTACGCGACATTCAGCTTTTATAAAAAACATTTCAGACATTCTAAATACTTTTACGTCGTTTGCACTATGTCCTCCTGGTTTACCTGGATATTTGTCAATAACAATAACTTCAGATCCACGAGTGGCGTTTAAAGGATCGCTAGATATTGTAGCTGAACGATCTACAAAACTCCAACGTCTAAAATCTTGAGCTCCACCACCCAACGGTTCAGTAAACAAATCATATAGATTACGTCCCATATCCCATAGAGGTGCACCACCAGTATAAGATTGATTGGTATTATAAACACTTGAAAAACTGTTGCTATTATTAGGTCTAGGCATAGAGAAAATCATCTCTCCTTGAATTGCATCAATCCACATTAATCTATAAGGTGGCGCTATAGGAAAGCCAGCAGCCGAACGATCCATTTGGTAAAGTGCAAATTGGATTGTACTTGAAGCAGGTGGAGGCGCGTCAAATGAAGTAGAACCAGGTGCTCCAATATGTGAAGTCACAGACGTTGTAGCAGGAAAATTAGCTGGCAATGGACTTAAACTAGTTGCCAAACTGATCCCAGAACTATTTATTAAATTGTTAGCATATTGCTCAGCTAGTGGATAATTTTCCAAATAAAGATACATACGTGCTCTTAGGGCATCAATGACATTTTTATTGAAAACATACCAACTTTGTGCTCCAGTAGTAGGAGTTGTCAAATTAGCTTCGGCGAAAGCCAAATCACCTTCGATAAAGCTCACCACCTCACCAACAGTAGATCTAGGTAAATCTACCTGTACTCCTTGAACCGCGTCAGATACCATGACACCAAGTCCACCGGAATTAGTGATGTCTGGTGAATAATACACCAATAACTGAAAGTGACAAAATGCTCTAATTGCCCTAGCCTGCGCTAAGATATTATTGTATTTAGCCAAATCTGCTTCAGGAGGGGTAAAAAGACCTGCTCCTCTAATTAGCCTATTAGCCCTATCAATTGCAAAATACTTCTGTGACCAAATAGCTTCAGCGAAGCCATTTGTAGAGAATACTTGAAAACTATGAGTATTGCCAGGAAAACCAGCATCACCAAGTGCAACCTCATCAGTAAGTTGAGAACTTACCAACGATTCATTGACGGTGTTCATTCGGTCATAAACCTCATTGAGAACCAACTGCATATTTTCAACAGAAACAAACAATGCTGCATCGTTAAGTTCACCATCTTGTATTATATCTATTGCATCATCACACGAAAATGCAACAAACATAATTGAACATAAAATTAATAATTTTTTCATATATTTTTTTTATTTAAAATTTAACATCAAAACCTATAGTAACTATTTTAGGATTTGGAAAAAATCCAGTTCCTTCAGCACCAACTATACGCTCAGGGTCTAAACCTCTCCATTTAGTAAATGTAAAGTAATTTTCAGCAGATGCTCTTACGGTTAATTGATCAATGAAAACATTGTCAAGAAATTTACTCGGTAAACTATAGCCTAAAGTAATGTTTCTAACTCGTAAGAAAGATGCATCAGAAAGAAAACGATCTGATAAACCTTGAGAATCGATATTGGTTGCTGCAAGCGCTGGAACATCGGTAAGTCTATTATCAGGAGTCCAAGCATCGAACAAATCGTTAGACATTGGGAAATCAGCAGCATTTCTTGCATCCATCGCAAATTCATAGTTTGTATCAAATCTCCATTGATCGACAGAGTAAACCAAAAGAGTATTTAAGAAAAACCCATTATATTGAGCCTCGAAACCAAAACCACCCTGAATTTTTGGAAAAAGTGACTTTCCTGTTGCTCTTCTATCTTCATCTGTAGGAGCTTCAGTTAAATTACCGTTGATATCTTCAAACAACAGGTTTCCGTTCGCAGGATTTACTCCAGCATAAGGAACCAAGAAATATTCAGTAATTTGACCACCAACATTTCTTATAACATTTGAACCAATTCTCAATGAACCATCGCCATCAGAATCTGCAGCACCTAACGCAGTGAATTTATCTTCGTTGTAAGAGAAATTTGCAAATACATTGAACTTAAAGTCTCCTTCTCTTAAAACAGCCAATCTACCTTGGAATTCATAACCTGAATTTCGAAGACCTCCGTCATTTGCATTGATATTAGAAATACCAGTAGCAAAGGAGACAGGAACTGCTTGATAAAGATCTGTAGTCAATCTATTGTAATAATCCACTGCTCCAGTAAATCTATTATTAAATAATCCAAAATCAATACCTACGTTAAATTGCCCAGTAGTTTCCCATACTAGGTCAGGATTACCAATAGAAGATACTGAAAAGGAAGCCGAGTTGTTAACACCTGTAGAAGACACATTTAAATCTCGTGTCAACTGAGATCCAAGAAAAATCTCGGATACAGCAGAATCCACATTTCGCCCAACAACATTTTGATTTCCAGTCGTACCATAAGATGCTCTTAATTTAAGCCCGCTAATTACATCACTGTCAGCTAGAAAATTCTCCTGATCGATATTCCAACGACCAGATACCGACCAGAAGGTACCCCAACGATTGTCCTCAATGAATCTGTAAGAAGCATCTCGTCTGATCGAAGCAGAGAGACCAAATCTAGAATTATAATCATAATCCGCTAGAGCAAAATAAGAAAACAAACCTGCATCTATTTTATTTGCCGTGACTGTAGGCCTATAACTCACCGGCTGTGTTGCTGGATTATATGTAATATAACCAGTACCTGCACCAGGAGCCCAAGTTAGTGGGTTAAGTCCGATTTGTTGTTGAAAATTTTGCCTGAAATTCGCTTTCAAATATTCAGTAAATAAGCTTACCTGAACGTTATGCTTATCTGCAAGCGTCTTGCTGTAAGTCAACTTATTAATGTGATTAAATGTAAACACTCTATTATTGGTAATACTTTCTAAACCATGAAAAGCTTGACCAGCTCCTGAAGCACGTACAACTGATAAATAAGCATCAGGTCCTATAGCAAAATTACGATTATCATCTGTAAAATCACCTGAAGTAGTCATACCAATTGTTAAGTCGTCAGTAATATTATATGACGCATCAAATGTCAATAAGGTTTTAAATTCCTGAAAACGATTTGATTGACTGTTCCTTTGATAAAGATCGAGTAACATATATGGGATAAGTGTCAAACTTGGGTTTCCAAAGTCTGCCAACAATTGTGCACCATTCTCATACAAACCAACTGGCAAAAACCTTGATGAAGTAAGATAACCAGTCAGTGGATTTTGTAATACGTTGTTATCAATACCACCTCTAGTCTCTTGCTCTAGCTGATTTCTATTTGAAAACGCCGCAAACAGTTTAACACCATAATTGAATTTTTCGTTTACACTCTTTCCATTGAAATTATTTCTTAATGTAAATCTTTGAAATCCTGTAGTAGGAGCAATACCCTCTTGGTTAAAATAACCCAAGTTGGTAAAATTAGTAAACTTCTTACCTCCAATTGTCATACTTATGTCATGAGATTGTGTAATACCCTGGCGAAAGAAAACATCTTGCCAATCGGTGTCTACAGCATAAGCATCTAGGTTATTTGGATCTAAAGTAATTTCATTCGGTGTATTGTCAAAATAGGTTCCATCGACACCAAAAGCAGAAGCCAAAACACCAAGGCCTTCATTAAAACCCTTTTGTTGGATTTTAAGTTGATCTCTGGCAGATCCTAGATTATAGTTGTCTTCAATGAATTGGGTAACACCATATGATGATGAATAACCAACTGCAAAACTCTCATTGAAAGTTCCTGTTTTTGTTGTTATCAATATAACACCATTTGTACCTCTATTCCCATAAATCGCAGTAGCTGCAGCATCTTTAAGAACGGTCACCGAAGCAACTTCATTTTGGTTAAAATTTCGTAAAAACCCCTGTGCTAGAGGAACACCATCCACAACATATAATGGTTCAGAAGAAGAACCTATTGAAGAAACCCCTCTAATAAAAACATCATTTTTGTTGGTTCCTGGCTGACCAGAGGCAGAGGCGATATTTACACCAGCCGCTTGACCTTGCAGAGAGTTAAGAATATTGACCGTTGGTCTATTCTCAATAAATTCACTTGAAACCTGTACAACAGAAGCCGTTGATTTCTTTTTGGACACTTTGTCCCCATATGCGAGTACGACGACCTCATCTAAAGTTGATACGTCCTCTGTCATTGCAACAGAAATGGTATTACTCGAACCAATTACTCTTTCGACATTTACCATACTCACAAAAGAGAACACCAAAGTCTCTCCTGTATTTGCACTGATGGTATAATTACCATCAAAATCAGATATTACTCCTCTAGTAGTACCTTTAACAATTACATTCACTCCCGGTAATGGTAAACCATCCGTAGCCGAAGTAATTGTTCCTGAAACAGATTTCTCCTGTGCGTAAGAAATTTGTATCGCAAACGCCATCATAAGCGTCATTAACCATGTTAACTTTAATTTCATAAAACAATTATTTGAGTTAGTCTTGCGCAAACATCTTAATAAAATATTAATTAAACAAGTTTTTGCCATAAAAAAATGTTAATTTTAAATTGTCGGCACAGCTTCATAACAATAGGTAACGCCCAGTATTACATATGCTAGATGCATATTGTTTTAAATGGTTGCGTTAAAATTTTAACTTTGTTCAAACTTTAACATTTTGACCTTACAACTAACGTTAACAAATTGTGAATTTGAATGTGGAATAGATGAAGCTGGACGCGGTTGTCTTGCCGGCCCAGTAACGGCTGGAGCTGTAATCTTACCAAATACTTTTTGGAATGATGTGTTAAATGACTCAAAAAAACTATCTCGGCTTAAACGCAATAACTTAAAATCCATTATTGAAAGGGATGCGATCGCCTTTTCCGTTTTTCATGTGTTTCAAGAAGAGATTGATGCGATTAATATTCTTAATGCTTCTATTTTGGCAATGCATCAGGCCATTGAGGCATTGCCGATAGTTCCTGAATTTATTAGTGTGGATGGCAACCGATTTAAACCTTACAAAACAATTCCGTATGAGACCGTCATAAAAGGGGATGGAAAATATCTGAATATTGCTGCCGCTTCCATATTGGCGAAAACATACCGGGATGCCTATATGTGCCAAATTCATGAGGAATACCCAATGTATAACTGGAAACAGAACAAAGGGTATCCAACGTTCGAACACCGTCAGGCCATTGCAACATATGGGATTACAAAATATCACCGAAAATCATTCAGATTATTACACGAACAACTGAAATTAGACTTCTAACTTTTTATATTTGCATAAATTCCTTCATGATGAAAAAAGTTTGGCCCCTGATTCCTTTTGTGCTTATTTTATTAATAGGCTGCGAGAACGATTCAATGCGACGTTCCAACTTGATTTCATGGGTTCCTGAAAATGCTTCGGTCATTATAAAAACATCGTCTATAGAAGGTCTAAAAAGTGTATTTAAAAACAACAGTCTGTTAAACGGTGTGTCTGAATACACCGCTATAGCAAAAATGCAATCGCAATTAGACTATTTGAACTACCTAAAACCATCGGATAATGTTTTGATGAGTATTGGCAAATCGGCCACGGATAGTTTGCAAATAGCACTCATCACAAAATATCATAAAGGCTTGTTTAATTTAGACTCTGTTGCCAACCGAACAGTAGAGACATATATCTTTAATAGGTTAACGATATCAAAAACCACTATCGACAAGCATGTTTTATATAGTACTATAAAGGATAGCATCTTTTTTGCCTCCAACGACCAAAAGCTTACTGAAAATGCATTCAATGATGATAGAAGCGTCGATTCAGAACTTGAAACGCTCTATAGAACTGCCAATTCCGATAAATCTGTATCAATTCTCTTCAATACAAAGCACCAAAAATTAGTTCCTTCGTTTTTCCTGACAGATGCACTGAACGAAGTACAGCTCACCAATTATATGTTGCTCGATGCCGATCTATCTCAAGATCAAATGGCATTTAATGGTATTGTCAAGGCCACAGATTCCTCCAAAAGTTTAATCAATGTATTTAAGAATACCCTTCCTCAAGAAAACCGAGTCTCCAAAATTTGTCCTCCAAATGCGGATGGCTTTTTGAGCTTTACTTTTAATAACTATACTACTTTTAACGATAACCTCTCGAAATTTAATAATCAGAAAACCGAAACCTCCTCAATGCTTTTCGAGACAGTGACAGAGCTAGGCGTCATATATAGGGGCAACGAACAAGCCATCATCATAAATTCTCTAGATGCATCTGCAATGAGTGATTTATTATTGACCCAGAATGCTCTTGAAACCTTTAGGGATATTGCAATATTTCCCTATGAAAATCCAGAATTGTTTGACCGACATTTTGCACCGTTTATAACATACAAAAACGCTTCAAAATATGCCAATGTTGATGACTTTTTTGTGTTTACTGATAGTGATGCTTTAATGAAGGACATTATTTCAAGTTATCAAAATAATGCCACTTTGTTTGAAACTGCTGCATTTAAAAGCATCATGGAACACTTGAGCGATGAGTCGTCTTTATTTGTGTTTGCGAATGCTTCACGTTTTAATCAAATCCTCGATGCCAATTTTTCTCAACAAAAAGAATTAAAGATTGATGCGTTTAAGGCTTCGGCAATTCAGTTTATTCAGGATTCCGATTTCGCACACGTCAACGCCATCATTAAGAAAAATAAAGGAAAAGCGACTGCCAACTCGGTATCGGAGGATATTAGTGTGACCTTGGATAACGATCTATTGACCGATCCTCAACTGGTAAATAACCACACCAATAACCAAATGGAAATTGTAGTCCAAGATGTAAAAAACAACCTTTATCTTATATCCAATGACGGTAAAGTACTGTGGAAAAAACAATTGGAAGGTAAGTTATTAGGAAGCATCTCGCAAATCGATATGTACAAAAATGGGCGGTTGCAACTCGCCTTTGCAACACCAAACAGGGTGTATGTACTGGACAGGAACGGTAAAGACGTTTCGCCATTTCCGTTAAAATTTAATGACAATATTACGCAACCTTTATCGGTTTTTGATTATGACAACAAGCGTGATTATCGTTTGCTGGTAACCCAAGGCAAAACCTTATTGATCTATGATCAACAAGGCAACAGCGTCAAAGGCTTTACCTATAAAAAAGCTGACAATACGATTAACACGCAACCAAGCCATTTTAGGATAGGCAAAAAGGATTACATTGTTTTTGTGCAAGGCAAGGAACTGGAAATCTTGGACAGGGTTGGCAAAACCAGAATCAACGTGAAGAATAATATTACCTTTTCTGGTAACGATATTTTAATGTATGAAAACAAATTCACCACATCGACGGACAAAGGTGATTTAATACAAATTGATGAAAATGGAAAATTAACGAGTCTAAATCTCAATCTTGGTGAAAAGCATGCGATGACATCAACCAGCAAAACTTTGGTCACCTTGTCAGATAACATCCTAAACATTAAGTCCAATAAGATAGAACTGGATTTTGGCATCTATACTTCCCCAAGGATATTTTACCTCAACGATAAAATTTATGTTTCAGTTACCGATCTGCAAACCAAAAAAGTATATCTTTTTGATAGCTTGGGCAAAGAGATCAATAACTTTCCTGTTTATGGAAATTCGGCTATTGAGCTCGGTAATATCAACAACGGAAAAGGTCTGGAATTCGTTACCAAAGGCGATAGTAATTCCATCCTCATATATCATTTAAATTGATGATTATATACGAGGCATATTCCAAATCTTACAATTAGATGCCATTGATAGTTTATTTGCAACAAATCATACATTCTGTTAGTGACGTATCTATAGTTTTAGTATCTTTAAAGACGCTATTAATCAATCTATTAGAAGTCTTTAATAATGAAAACCCATTGTTCATTCACACATCTCTTTTGTGTTTTGGTGATGGCTTTATGTACATCACCCGTTAGCCATGCTCAAACTCTAAAAAAGCTCCAAAAAAAAGCAGAGCAAACTGTAGAACGTAAATTGGAGCAAAAAACCGGAACGGAAACCGGCCAAGTCTTGGATTCCCTATTAGATCGGAGTCAAAAGTCACCAACTGACATGGCCTCCAATGAGCTTAATAAACTCCCTAAAGAACAGCCTATAAACACCGCTACAACTAGCAATGAAAACAAGGATACGAGGGCAAAAAATTCAAACGTTTCAGATGAATTGCAGACCTATAGTAAGTTTGATTTTGTCCCTGGAGAAAAGGTCTTATTTTTTGATGATTTTTCGCAAGATTTCATTGGTGATTTTCCCTCAAAATGGGATACCAATGCCTCTGGCGAAGTAGTAAAAATAAACAATGTCGAAGGCCATTGGTTTGAAATGAAAGCGGGTTATGGCATTTTTTACATTCCTGAATTAAAGAACCTTCCCGAAGATTATACCATAGAATTCGATGTACGCACGCAAGGTATCAGCAAAAAAACCTCTTCCGTTGCACGATTGGCCTTCTTTATCACGGATGATAATGCATTTCAGCCTGGTTCTCATCATTTTGTAGAGATGTCATTGCCATTAGGGCAGTATGGTGTGTTTGATATTAAAGTTCGGAATCATTTCAACAGAAAGTCAGGTGGTATTAATAGCAATATTACAGCTGACATACGGAATGCAGTCCTTAACCAGCCACATATTGCCATCTCGGTGACCAAAAATAGATTTAGACTTTGGGTGAATGAAGTGAAGTATGTAGACATTCCAAAACTAGTACAAGAATTAAATGTACTCAACTATATCAAGTTTCATATTGATGGACTAAAGGATCAAGAAGAACGCGTTCTAATAAGAAATCTCAAAGTTGCGGAAGGCGGTCTTGACCTTCGCCGTACCTTAATGAGTGAAGGCCGAGTCTCTACCAATGGAATTCTATTCGATTCGGGTTCGTCAACCATACAACCACCATCTTTGGGTATAATCTATCAAATTGCGCAAGTGCTCAATGAGGACGGGAGCATAAAACTCAACATAGTTGGACATACTGATGCGGACGGCAGCGATGAAGCCAATATGCAACTCTCAAAAGAGCGCGCCGAAGCGGTAAAAAATGCGTTGGTCAACATCTACAATGTACCTTCAGAGCGTTTGCAGACCGATGGTAAAGGTGAAAGCGCTCCTGTAGGAGATAATGCCACAACCGAAGGTAAATCTCAAAACCGTCGCGTGGAATTTATCAAAATATAACGATAACCAAATCGAGGCCTCAATCTATTAGGCGCCAAAGAATCTTCTTTGGCGTTTTAACTTTTATTCCAAGCATAAATTATGTAGTATTGCAATCTTCAAATACGCGATAGCACATCATGATCAAACGCAGCAAAGCAGCCTTTAATAAATGCATCCTACATAAGGTCGGCAACAAGTTCAACAGCACTAAAAATGCCTTTTCCGAACAACCTATTGATTTCGACGAAGTCAGTTACGACCTGATGTTGTCCTATTTGTTGCGGCCATTTGGCAGCGTTGTGGAGAGTTATCGGTTCAACCACCACTCCAACATCAACCTCAACGAGATCAATAGTTATGCGGCACAATTATTTGTTGACGAAAGCAATTTTGTCGAAATCTCAAAACACATCGTAACACATTTGTTTGAGCAGAGTAATTCCGCACAGATCAAAACGGGCGACGTGTTGGTATGCTTATTTGAAGATATCCAATATGACGATATGTTTGTGAAGGCCATTGGGATTTTTAAAATTGAAAATAAGACCGAATTTTTCCAAACCTATCTCGAAAACAAAAGCTACGACATCATTACCCAAAAAGGCATCCCTACCAAAAAAGTTGATAAAGGAGTGTTGATTTTGAATACTGCCGATACCGAAGGCAACATCATCTTGAGCGTGGATAACAATAGTTATGACACCCAGTATTGGACCAAGCATTTTTTAAATGTCAAATATCCAGATGATGCCAACCAGCACACCAAAAACTACATTGAGCTTTGCAAGGAGTTTTCTGATGACATCCTAAAACCCACCTTTGGCCTTCAGGAGAAAAGCACTTTCTTGGCAAAGACCATCGATTTTTTTAAGGAGAATGAAGTCATCAATGTAGAATTGTTTAAAGACGATGTCTTTGGCGATGAGCAGCACAAGGAACTTTTTGACGATTATAAAAAAGGATTTGAAACTGATCGATCTGTATTAATCAGAAACCAATTTGATGTCTCCGAAATTGTCCTCAAAAAACAGAAACAAAAACTAAAGACCGAAATCAAACTCGATACCAACATACAGATTAAGCTTGATGTCGACGCACCTGATGCTTCCGCCGAATACTTAGAACGTGGCTATGACGATGTCAAGAAAATGCACTACTACAAGATATTTTTTAATGAGGAAACTTAATACGCCTTTTCTGATGGCTTCTATATCGCACACAGCTATTTGTTATTAAATTAGCTTTAAATTAGAAGCTTTTCTTGAATATCTGCCAATTATTCCTGAACTTTGGTAAGCAACCCTTTGATGTCTGGACTTTAAACATATCATCAAAACCAACACCACGCTTATGGACTTCAGCAACTTAAAAGCCCTCTACATTAATTGCACGCTCAAAAAATCACCTCAAGAAAGCCATACCTCTACCCTTATCAAGGTATCCATGGACATCATGAAAAAGGAGAAGGTAAGTGTGGAAGAGGTTCGATTGGTAGATCACGATGTGCCGCCTGGAGTCTATCCCGATATGACCGAGTATGGCTGGGACCAAGACGAATGGCCAGTGCTTTTCAAAAAAGTGATGGCAGCAGATATCCTAATTGTAGGTACACCGATTTGGCTGGGAGAGAAGTCCTCTGAAGCGCAAAAACTCATCGAACGTCTATATGCCATGAGTGGCGAAACCAACGACAGAGGCCAGTATATATTTTACGGAAAAGCAGGTGGCTGTATAATTACGGGCAATGAAGACGGCGTAAAGCACTGCGCTATGGGGATCCTGTATTCGTTGCAGCACGTAGGATATTCCATACCGCCACAGGCTGATGCTGGTTGGATTGGTGTAGTGGGACCAGGTCCAAGTTATGGGGACACCGAGTGGAAAGACAAACCTATCTCGCCCCCTGTCGGCTTTGATAGTAACTTTACGAATCGGAATACTACCTTTATGACTTACAATCTACTGCATTTGGCATCGATGCTCAAAAAACAGGATGGCTATCCTGCTTATGGCAACTCACGGGAACGATGGGATGATGGCGCCCGTTGGAACTTTGAAAATCCAGAATACAGGTAGTTCGACCATACGCCTGGACCTAAAGTGTCACATGCCTTAATACGAATGCACATTACACCTAAACCCTTTTGGCCAATTGGAATGCAGCCCAAAACTGGTTTTCCTTCCTTACCCAATTCCGATGGCTCGTACAAGCAACCTCAACGCTCTAATTCTTTGCATGATAGAAAGTTATAATCTAGCAGGGCATTGAGAGATTTCCAAATATTTAAACCAAAAAATGGATAAATTACACGTATGTTTTCCATCGTATGCTCAACGTTTGCTCGGGATTTATTATGAAAATGGGTGTCTACCCGAATACATACCATTCAAAGGTGCGTGAATGCTGGGCTCAAATAAGGAATGAAATTTTGGTATATATATTGATGGATGGATGGTTTTTCAAATGTAGTGATATGTGAAAATATATTCCTAATTATAAAACCCGAATAATGTCTTTTATATAGCGGAGGCAATTCTGTATTAACAAATTCAATACCAACGAGGCCAACGATTTTTTCAACTAAAAAATGCAATTCATACTTAAAAAGTAATATTTTCGTTAATTAACTCTCTAAATAAATTATTATAAACTTAATGATTTCTAATAATCAATAATAAAAATGAAAAAATACAACCTATTATTTCTTTTCCTAATGACTGTTTCTTCAATGTCTCATGGCCAACAGGTAATGCCTGACAGTACTGAAAAACAGATCAAGGAACTCAAAAAAGATATCAAAGAACTCAACAAATTATATACATCCCTTCAATCATCCATTGAAAATACTAAAGGTGAAACCAACTCGGGGATTCAGTCTGTAAATACCAAATTTGAGGAGTTTTTAGAACGTGCACATTCCTCGTATAGCAAGTTAGACAACAGGACAGAATCCATAGAAAAAAACCTTCAAATCAGCGATTCGGAAAAAAGGAAAAATTTTGCTTTAAGTATTGTGAGAAACCAAGATATACAGGAAAATTTTTACCAATACATCAAATTTTATGGTGACAAATACAGCCAATTGGATGAAAAAGTGACCAGTGAAGAACTCGCTTTGGAGCTACGCCGTATCATCAACCCACAATCGGGTTCGATGGGTTTTAAATTGAGTGATACCTTACAGCATGTGCTGACATCTAATTATAAAGCACTTGTGGACGAGGTCATGATCAATAGCGATAGTAAGAAGGCGGAAATGAAAGATAAAATTGACGGCGCATCTAAAGTGGTCACATCTATTATGGACAACCAGCTTATGACTGATGTTGTAGGAATAATTCCCTATGGTTCCAATATTAAAAGCCTTATCGGTACCTTGTCTGGCTTGGTGATCAATCTATTTGACAAAAAAAATATTAAAAAAGAGTACCAAGATCAGTTAGTCCAAAAAACAATAGCATGCCAAAATAGTGTCTTTAAAGATCTGAAGCCCATAATTCTATTCTATGATAATATGGCAAAATTGGATAATGATTATCAAATTACGCTTCAAACCATTAGAAATGATGTGGATATTTTAGGTATCGAATTAAAAGAGTTTTGTTTTGCATTGGAAACCCCTATAAAAAAGGTAAATCCTGCATTTTCATTGAACAAAAACAACAACATACGAGAGATTACCATTCAACTTTCAGAAGAATTTGAACGCATAAAGAATGATGAAAAGAGCAATAGAGATCATTTATTTGTCATGACCAACATGTCTTTAGAAATCAAGAATCGTTCTAGGGATTTATACAATCGATACCGAGAGATTCAAGAAAGTAAAATAAACGCCAATAATAAGTTTGTGGACAAATTTGAACAGGTTGTAAAAATCAGTAACATCGCTTCAAATACCGACGCCTTGGTGCTGAAATTATCTCAAAAAAACAAGACTCTCATTGAGAAAATGAATGTCAACCATGCCATTGACAAACTGGAGTTTGAGAAAAAACTGGAAAAGATTTCAGAACTGAATTAAATAGCTAATCATATATTTGAATAGGACTGTGAGCTTCATTTAAAAAAAACCAAATGCATAACCTACCGACTTACAACATACCTGACGGAGTGCGCATTGGGCACATCCACCTCAAAGTATCCAACCTTGAACGTTCATTGGCGTTTTATTGTGATTTGTTGGGCTTTAAAATCACTACCAAGTATGGTGAAGATGCAGCGTTTATAGCTGCTGGTGGCTATCACCATCATATCGGTCTCAATGTTTGGTTAAGTAAAGATGCCCCTCCAGCTCCAAGACACTCACCCGGATTGTTTCACACTGCCATACTCTATCCTACACGTAAAGATTTGGCAACCATCTTTGTGCGTTTAAGAAATGTCAGCTATCCAATTACTGGAGCTTCCGATCATGGTGTATCCGAAGCTATTTATCTTGACGACCCTGATGGCAATGGCGTGGAACTCTGTTGGGACAAGCCAAAAGAGCAATGGCCACAAAAGCCTGATGGCAGTCTCGACATGTACACCAATCCGCTCGATCTTGCGGATTTAAAAAGTGAGTTGTCTGATCAATAAAAAGGCAGTTTTAAAAGCCAATCTTTAAATTCAACAATAGCATAACACTCAATTAGGGAAATTCATATCTTTAGTTCAAAATTGTCAGACCAGGTATTGACGTTTTAGTTCAACTTAACAGTTGATAACAAGCACCTCTAATAGTTTCGTCTATGGAAATAGCCCTCGTGATTGGTTTGTTGGTCATCGCCATTATTCTCTTTGCTACCGATAAATTCTCGATAGACATCGTCACTATTGGCTTATTGCTCATCTTATCCTTTGCGGGAATTATTACGCCACAAGAAGCGTTTCAAGGGTTTAGCAGCGATTTCATCATCATTTTGGCCTCCATATTTGTCATTTCGGGCGCACTTGCCGAAACCGGATTGCTAGATAAAGTTGGTTCTCAGATGATTAGGACCGTGAAGAGCAAGAACCTTTTTGTAGGCTATACCATGTTTATCACTGGGACGCTTTCAGCATTTATGAACAATACGACGGTGACGGCTTTGGTCACAGGCCCTGTGATTGGGATGTGCCGTAAGCTCCAATTGAGTCCTTCCAAAGTTTTAATTCCTGTGGCATTTGCTTCCATTCTTGGGGGCACCTGTACGCTTATTGGCACCTCTACCAATGTGGCGGTGAGTGGTTATATTGTCCAAGAAGGCCTCGAACCATTACAGTTCTTTGAAATCTTATGGATTGGTCTCATATTCCTTGCTACCGGTATCATTTTTACACTACTTTGTTATAAGAAATTGCTTCCAGATCATAAGGAAGGTGGATACAATGAGCGATATGATATCGCCCAATATTTATCTGAAGTAGTAGTCTCTGAACAATCAAAATTGATCGGTCAAATAGCATTTCATTCTGACCTTGCCAAACAAGATGTGCGCATTTTAAAAATCATTAGAAACAATGAAGATTTCATTCCCAATTCATTAACACAAATAGAAGCTAATGATATTCTTATTGTGGAATGCAGTATGGACGACCTCATCAAAATCAAGGAAGCCGTTGGGCTGGATGTATTGGCAGATACCATTGGCGATAAAGTTGTTGAAAACGAAAAAATCATACTTGCAGAATTATTGATACTCCCGGGCTCTAGATTAATAAATCGCACCTTGAAAGAGGCTCGATTTCGACAAAATTATGATATGGTGGTGATTGCCATGCAACGTTTTGGAGGGACTGTTTCACAAAAAATTGGTGGACTTCAACTTAAAGTTGGAGACACCCTGCTGGTACAAGGCACACAGGAAAATATTGATGCCAACCGAAATTCTAGTGATTTTTCCATTGTGGGTGACTTTAGGGTCAATCTCTTTAAGGAAAAAAAAGGAGTTTTTGCAGCCAGTGTGTTCCTATTGGCAGTTTTGGCAGGCACCCTAAACTGGGCACCGCTATCTATTTGTTTCTTGACAGCGGCTTTGCTTACAGTGCTCTCTGGCGCCATCAATGTGGAGCGGGTCTATCAAGTGATCAATTGGAAACTCCTTATTCTAATTGGCGGGATGACCGCATTTGGGACAGCAATGGAAAACTCGGGAGCGTCTAAATATTTAGCAGAAAACATCATAAACCTTTTGGGCGACTTTGGTCCCCTTTTCGTACTTGGCGGTTTTGTGATTTTGGTAATTGTACTAACCCAACCTTTGAGCAATGCCGCAGCGGCCTTGGTCGTTCTTCCAGTAGCGATGGAAGCCGCCGTGATGCTGGATGCAAACCCCCGTACCTTTGCCATTGCAATCATGTTGGGTGCTTCCGTTTCTTTGATTGCCCCTTTTGAGCCCTCATGTATTATTGTTTTTGGACCAGGAAAATATAAGTTCAGTGATTTTTTAAAAATAGGCTTACCGCTAACGCTGATATTATTTGTATTACTAATGATTTTTGTACCCATTTTCTGGCCACTATTTTAAGAAAACACATTAGAATAAAAGCGATTTACTTTTGAGCTCGGCTTCAAAGAGTTCTTCAAAATGATGAAGTAACTTCGACTTTACTTCACCTTCATCAACGTGCTCGCCACCTAACTCTACATGCAAGGATGTCACAGCTTTTCCCCGTATACCGCAGGGAATTATATTGTCAAAATAGCCCAGATCGGCATTGACATTTAGTGCAAATCCATGCATGGTTACCCATCTGCTAGCTCTGACACCCATGGCACATATTTTTCGTGCGAAGGGAGTACCGACTCCGAGCCAAACACCTGTTTCACCTGGACTGCGTTCTGCCTTTAATCCGTAGTCGACGAGTGTGAGAATGATAACTTCCTCCAACAACCGAAGATATTTGTGGATGTCGGTAAAAAAATTTTCCAAATCGAGAATGGGGTAACCCACTATCTGCCCAGGACCGTGATAGGTAATATCCCCACCACGATTAATTTTATAAAACGTGGCACCTTTTTGAGTGAGTTGTTGTTCATTTAAAAGCAAATTGGACATATCTCCACTTTTCCCCAAGGTATAGACATGCGGATGCTCTACAAACAGGAAATAATTGCGGGTTTCTTCATCACCACCTTCGCGCCGATTCTTTATTTTTCTGTCTACAATGCTTTTAAACAAGGTTTCCTGATAGTCCCAAGTGTCCTTGTAATCCTTATATCCTAAATCTTGAAGTTCAATCCTTTTGTTCATAGACTGCAAAATTACAATATTTTGAAGAGTTAAGAGGACTGATCAGAATTAGGTTCAGAACTGAAGATCATTCATGGTACTTCAACACTAATTCTTCGGATTATTTAAGATGACCAACGCAGCAATAACGCCAGGGACCCAGCCACAAAGCCACAATAAAAAGACGATAACAATTGAGCCACAACCCTTGTCTATAACTGCAATGGGAGGGCAAAAGATTGAAAGCAATACTCTCCAGATACTCATAATGTTGATTGTTTTGATGATTGATGTCCTGATAGGACGTTATTAGGAGCACTTTGTTACAAGATTAACTTTTACTCGTATAATATTGAAATCCTTGTTTATAGTGATTATCTTTGCGCGTTTTAAATCCAAAACAACTTATGTCACAGCTTTCAGAACAAGAACTCATACGAAGGGAGAAACTAGTAAAACTACGTGAATTGGGCATCAACCCCTACCCAGCTGACTTATACCCTGTAGATCATACATCAAAGCAGGTAAAAGAACAATTTGAGGAAGGCAAAAAGGTAGTCATTGCAGGACGTTTAATGTCGATGAGAGTTCAAGGAAAAGCAAGTTTTGCACAAGTGCAAGATTCTGAAGGAAGAATACAAGTGTATTTCAACAGGGACGAAATCTGTACTGGTGAAGACAAAACGAAATACAATGAAGTTTTTAAAAAACTGTTGGATTTTGGCGATTTTATTGGTGTGGAAGGTGAATTGTTCACTACACAAGTAGGTGAAAAAACAGTGAAAGTCAAGGATTTTACTTTATTGAGCAAATCCCTAAAACCATTGCCATTACCAAAAGAAAAGGACGGTATTGTGCACGACGCCTTTACTGATCCTGAACAACGCTATAGACAGCGCTACGCAGATTTGGTAGTCAATCCAAATGTCAAGGAGGTGTTTGTTAAACGAACTAAACTATTCAACGCCATGCGTCAGTTTTTTAATGATGCAGGATATTTTGAAGTGGAAACACCTGTATTGCAACCGATTGCTGGCGGTGCAGCGGCACGTCCGTTTGTGACCCATCACAATAGTTTGGACATGCCTCTTTTTATGAGGATTGCCAATGAATTATACTTAAAGAGACTCATCGTTGGTGGTTTTGATGGGGTGTATGAGTTCTCCAAAAACTTCCGTAATGAAGGAATGGACCGAACGCACAATCCGGAGTTTACTGCCATGGAAATCTATGTAGCTTACAAAGATTACAACTGGATGATGGCGTTCTGTGAGCAATTATTGGAACATTGTGCAACATCTGTAAACGGTACAACCCAAGCCACTTTTGGCCAACATCACATTGACTTTAAGGCTCCTTATTCGAGAGTTACGATGGCCGATTCCATTAAAGAATTTACAGGTTTTGATATTCTTGGTAAAACGGAAGAAGAGATACGAAACGCTGCCAAAGGCATGGGAATTCCAGTTGATGATACCATGGGGAAAGGCAAGCTGATCGATGAAATATTTGGCGAAAAATGTGAAGGCAACTACATCCAACCAACTTTTATTACCGACTATCCCAAAGAGATGAGCCCGTTATGCAAAGAGCATCGCGAAAATCCTGAATTGACCGAACGTTTTGAATTGATGGTATGTGGTAAGGAAATAGCCAATGCCTATTCAGAATTAAACGACCCTATTGATCAACGCGAGCGTTTTGAACATCAAATGGAGCTCGCTCAAAAAGGAGATGATGAAGCTACAGGTGTCATCGATTATGACTTTTTAAGAGCTTTAGAATACGGTATGCCACCAACATCAGGGATGGGAATTGGCATGGACCGCCTTATTATGTTCTTGACCAACAACGAGTCCATCCAAGAAGTCTTGTTTTTCCCACAAATGAGACCACTGCCTAAATTTAAAATTGTTAATTTATCAAAAAACATTAGTGAAAATCCTGATGCTAAAGCCGTTTTTGATCTATTACAGAAGGTCAAATCTATTGGTATAGAGCAACTGAAATCTGACTCACGATTGAGTAATAAGAAATGGGATAAAGCTATAAAATTATTGACTTCAGAAGGAGCAGCAAAAGTTACTTCAATCGAAAACAAACTAATTGTTGAATTGAACATCTAAAGGCTCTATCTATTGAAACCTTACAAAATAAATATACTTCTAACGTATAAAAGGAATTACTTAATTGTAATTCCTTTTTTTTATCAATGAATCCAACTATATTCTATTCAAGATATTAAATCATAGCTGTTTTGAAAACAAATTTATTAAATAAATTTACTAACTTTAAATTAATAATTTGAGATTAAAATTAATATCCTCAAAACTAAAAAGGAAATGTCGGCTTAAAATAAATATTTAATGGAAAGTCAAAATTTGATTTTGAGAAAGAATCAAGAAAAACTAGGTAATTATTTTCTTAAGAAAGGTTTGTCTTTCTTCTTAATTAAGGAAGAAAAAGTAGCATATCAATTTTTTAAAGAAGGATTAGATTTCATAACATGCGATTGTAGTGGTTGGTACAGTGAGTTAGATAAACCAACTAAAGACTTTATCGAATACTTATTTAATACTAACAATTTCAATTTGGAATTTTTGTTTTCTAAAGCGTACGTTTTATGTTTTGTAGATTTACCTCTAGAGAACAAATTTGAAATAGCTCTTGATTCAATTGATAAATATCTTGAAATAAAAAATGATGAATATGGTCATTACATTAAAGGCAAGATCTTATTCAGACTGGGAAAAAAAGATTTGGCAATTGATTCCTTTTTAAATGCTAAAAACATTAATAACCATCCTAGATTAAACTATAATATCGGAAGAAGATTAGAAGAAACTAATCAATTTGGTTTAGATTTATTGTTTGATTCTTTTTTAAAAAACCCTTCTTGTCCTTGCAGTTTAAATCAATTTAAAATGTTCATGAATAAAAGAAAAAGAATCATTTCTCTAAATAAAAATGAAAAAAATGCGTTTCTACTTTCTTTTAATAATAAATCTAATAACAGTTTTATTTTCGCCTTCAATTTTGTTAAATTATATTCTCATGATTGGTTATCAAAAAACGATAATTCATTAGAAATTATTAAAGAATTCATTACCGGTTTAAATGCTAATTCTGACAATATCAGAAAACATGAAGTTTATATAGAAAAAACTGAAGGAAAATCTGAAGGAAAGTTTTACGGTCATGGTTATCCTGATTATGAACCAGCCCATATAACAGATAACCCATATTATAACGATGCTTTAGATTTGGATCAACAAAGTCCTGAATTTTGGGATAGTATTTAATCAAAAATTGTGAATTTCATTAAACAACTTTTTTAAATCTGAAATTAGAGCAAATATCTTTCGCATTTTTAAACAACTGGTTTTATAATAATAACAACGACTCCAAACACCAGACTATTTAGCTGACTTAAATTATTTTGAATTTTTAACCTTTGATTGAAACAAAAAAAAATCCGTAGCTTTGCCCGATGAAGGAAAAGCAGTCTTCGCCATTTTGAAATCTCATTCACCTATCCTTTTGAACGCTTTAAAAGAACAATCGGGATTGAGCAATAAGAAATGGGATGCCACTATTAAATCACTAACAAAGAACGGGCTTGCCAAAGTAGAAAAAACTCAAGATGTGTTATTGGTAAAAATGATGTAAGAAATACAATAATCAATTAAGTTTATGACTTATATTGAGATCTATAACCCCCAATTATAGCTATCCATGCAATATAAAAAGAGTATTTACCTATTCCCCATATTGGCATTTATATTGTTGAGCAGTTTTGTTTTTCTGATATGGCAAGAATCCATTAAGCGGCACGACAATCTTGTACAGGAACAATTCCATAAGATAGCCACTTTTGCTATGCAGGAGTTTCAAATCATTGTGAAAAGCGATGTTGCCCGATTGGAAAATCTTAAAAAGCGTCTTGAATTCACAGAAGGAGATTATTTTACTCATTGGGAAAAAGATGCTGAAATGCTCTTAACGCAAAACTCCTCGTTCTTATTTTTAGAATGGATCGATAGCTCAATGGTCATTAAGAATGTCTACCCAAAAAAAGGTAATGAAGAAGCCATAAACCTGAACATCAGAAATATTGAATATCGTAAAGACGACTGGATCAAACACAGCCTCGATAGTACGACCAATATTACCCAATGGGCAAATTTAACCCAAGGAGGCAAAGCTTTTTTGGTGGATGTCCCTGTATACTATGACCAGCGTTTTCAAGGTACTATCACGGCGGGAATGGACTTTAGGAAAAACTTTGACAGGTTTACCAATCATTTAGTTAATTTTAGTATCGAACTGCGAGATGAGAAAGGCACTTTATTTTATGAGCATAATCCTCATACAAGAGTAAGTTCCTCACCAAATTTGCAGTACAACGACGTCTTGGTGAATGAGTATTTTGGCGATCAGAATTGGAGCCTACATATATACCCAACAGAACAACTTTTATATACGGAAAGAGTCACCATTATCAATTTTGCCCTAATTGTCGGAATTCTGCTATCCTTACTTGTCAGCTCGCTCATTTACTTTAACCTAAAGGCAAAGAAAGAAACACAATTAACTTTAGAATCGAATCAAAAATTATCGAAACTCAACCAAACTCTCAATAGAGAACGTAACAGGGCTGAAAAAGCCTCAAAGGCCAAAACAGACTTTCTTTCCAACATGAGCCATGAAATACGCACACCCTTACATGCCATTCTCGGCTTCATCAATGTCTTAAAACAGAGCGAACTTAAGGAAGATGATAGAATGTATATGGACTTAATGGATAAATCATCTAGCAATCTTCTTTCTATCGTAAATGACATCCTTATGATTGACAAAATCGAGTCGGGCGCCATAGAGATGCAAGAGAAGTACTTCAACCCATCCAAGAAAGTATTGGACGTAATTAGCATTTTCAAATTACCGTTCCAAGAAAAGAATTTGTATTTAGAGACCAATTTTACGACAGCGCATGGGACGTATGTAATTGGGGATCAAAATAAACTACTGCAGATACTTACCAACCTTATCAAGAATGCCTTGAAGTTTACAGTTGCTGGTGGTGTTACCATTTCCTACCATGAAGAAATAGTGGATACCTATTTGAAGGTTAAGATAGAGATTAAGGATTCGGGTATAGGAATTTCAAAAAGCAATCTAAAAAACATCTTTAAACGTTTTGTGCAAATAGACAATAGCCTTAAAAAACAGCATGAAGGCAATGGACTTGGGTTGGCAATCAGTAAAGATTTGGCAAAACTTTTGGGAGGCTCCATAAAGGTGGAAAGTGCCGTTAACGAAGGTTCTGTGTTTACGGTATCGGTGATGTTTAAGATTGCTGAAAACCAAAATCAAGAACCAATTAGTGAAACATTTGAATATGTAGATCTTTCACATCTAAAAGTACTCATAGTCGATGACAATAAGATTAATGTCATTGTTCTCAAAAAATTACTTGAGGATATGAAGATGTCCGTAGAGGTGGCTGATAACGGTAAGGTCGCCGTTAGCAAGTTGAAAAACGAAAAATACCATCTCGTTTTGATGGACATACACATGCCTGTGATGGATGGATATGAAGCCACCAAACGCATCCGAAAGTATGATACAGATATCATTATTTTTGGGCTGTCGGCCAATGTCACTCCAGATGCCGTCGTGAGGTCTTTAGAAAGCGGCATGAACAACTTCATCACTAAGCCTTTCACCAGAGAGCGACTGTATCAATTGATTTTTAGTTATTTTAATTGAGGTAGTTAATATTAGATAAGCTATAGATATGTGATTTCGATTTGTCTAACAAATTTCCTTATTTTAGTGTTTATTAATTCGCAAAATCACTAGCAATCCCTATGGCAAAAAAGAATGGATTCCTCCTTAAATACTCTGTTCCACTAGTAGCTCTTCTTATTATCGCTGTGCAATTATTCATGGTGAGTGAACACAACCTAACGCGTTGGAAAGGTGGCGGATTTGGAATGTATTCTGAAATGCATTTTAATTTCAACGAAGTGATCGTAAATAACCTTGATATGCAACTTGATTCCATAAAAAAATCGGATACAGACATTGCAAATAAAGTAAGAACATTAAAACGAATACCAAATACAGCCAATCTAAAAGAACTGGCTCAATTGATAGCCAGCCATTCCTTGGACAGCACCATAACCGTTCAAGTGTGGAGACCTCTCCTTGATACGAAAAAAGCAAGGTATTCCCGTGAGTTGATCAACGAATTTCACTACGTTAAACCATGAAATTCCTTAGCGAAATCGAATTCAATAAATGGCCTGCAGATAGAACTAGTACGGGAGCGATCTTATTACTCATCTTCTCATTGATTTATCTAATAAGTTCTAATATTAACCCACTACAAATACAACTTGCCTTGATGCTCTTGAGCATTGTTCTTGTTTTAGTCTTTATGAACAAGATGAATCAATTAGTGCTATGGAGTGTATTATTGGGCATCTTTATCACAGAATTAACTTTAAAATATTTTTTAAAGGCCAATCATCATTTTTTGCTTGTATACATGATTATGCTTCTTATCATATATAATAAAAACCGAAATTGGGAGAATTTTAATGTAAACATCAAATGGATTGTGGTTATCGTTTTAATGTTTTCAGCCATTCAGAAAATGGTTTCCCCAGCATTCATTTCGGGCGATTTTTTTTATTTAATGATGAATACCGGTAAATTCTTTAAGCTCATCCTCAACTTCACACCCGACATTCAAGAAATCATTGCAAGCAACGCTAGTCAAATTAGAGAGTTAGAACAAACAAATCCCAACACTTTAAAAAGCATCACACTACAACCTGTATTGCCTAACCTTGATATCATCAGCCACCTTTTTGCTTGGCTTACCATTGCCCTAGAATTGGTAATAGCCATGGTCTTTATTTGGAACCCTAAACATAGAATTAGTCATTTCTTGTTCATCATTTTGATTCTTGGCATATTTTTCACACGTTTAGAAAGTGGATTTTTGACGCTGTTGACAATTTGTGGCATCTGGCTTACCGAAAGTCGAAAATTCAGAACCCTTTATATCATCCTTTCCATAGGATTTATGGGTTTAATTATTACCAAAATTGGGTTTCATTAGTAGGATGGCAATAAAGACAAGACACATACCGAATTTTAATTGGTTATTGCTTTTAGCTTATCTGTTTTTTGTGTTGGTGCATTTTGTAATAAAAGATCGGTTCCATGGCTTGAGTACCGTATTTTATGCCTTACCGCTACCAATCCTTTGGTTATTCGGATTCATATTAATAATCGTGTTTAAAAAGCATAAGCTTGTTATAATGGGTTTGATATTTCTTTTGATTGGCATGGCCATCTATTTCTTTATGCATAACTTCGGGATGGCAAAGAAAGAAAGTTCTCAAGCAGATAACTCTCACATCCTTTTTTGGAATGTCGCACAAAGTCAACCGCTCCCAACGGACATCATAATAAAGCATATCAATGCAAACAGTCCAGAAATCGTTGCATTGGGTGAAGCCTTCAAGGTCTCTAAAAGCGATTTGGACATCTTAAAAGCGTCATTTCCCGGATACGAATTCAAGATTCTTTATGGTACCATGCTCATTGCCGTTAAAGGCAGTATTAATGACGTGGTTTATGAGGCTGAAGCCGAAGTTTATAGACTTAACTACATTACGGCAACCATCAATAAGAAACAAATACGTATCGTTTTGGTCGATATTTATGCCAGTCCATTATTGAACAAAGAAATTCCATTAAACATCATTCACGACTTTATAGAAATGCACGAAGTTGATGTCTTGATAGGTGATTTTAATACGCCCTACGAAAGTGTATTTTTTACGGAATACAAAACCAACTTCAACAGTTTCCATCCATATAGTATTGGTATGACATACACCTGGCCTATACCTCTCCCATTAATCGAAATCGATCAAATATGGCTATCCAAAAGATACCAGCCTTTAAGTCTACAAAAGTTCTCCTACAAAAATTCCGATCACAAACTACTGATTGCAGAATATAAATAAGTTGGATTGATTGGCTTAATTTGAATCAACATCTAGAGTATGTCTTAATGAATAATCATTCTCACTATTATTTATTTAGCATTATTGAGTTCTGAAAAATTCAGCTTATTATATTATATATAGCCTTGTTTGAATAAGGCGCTGAAATCCGAAAAGGCTTGGAATACCTGTATTTGGAAGGTTCTCACAGATATGTAGCATCAATATTTTTAAAAATAAATCACTATTCAAAACTATTGGGCGTCTATTTACGTAAATAATTAAAAAATAGTTAATTGTCAACTATTTGATTTTCAGATGTATATAAAATAGCTCTTAACCGTTCATCGAAAAAGCGTATCATATGGCACTGATATTGTATACGTTAAAAAGAAATAATTATATTTACACCCCCTTAATCTAACAACCTATGAAAACAATATTACTTTGTATTGTAATGACTTGCAGCATTTTCATATCTGCAAAATCTCAATCAATTGACGGAACTTACACCAATAAATGGGAATCTCCATCTGGTGAATTTGTGGCCTATACACTCACATTAGAACCGGATAATTCCTTTACGTTTTACACCAACAAAAAGTTTTTAGGACAAGAATCTATAAAAAGATCAAAGGCTAAAGGCACTTGGAAAATCGAAAACTATTTATTAGTCCTTATCACAGATGTTTCTGATGGTGGAGATGAATTAGACGAATTACTTCTCGCAAATTTGAACAATTGTAAGGCTCGATACGTCAATGTCTCTGCTCGCAAAGCAAACATAAGCGACCAAAAAACTTCTTTAAAGTTTTACCAGTCAGATCTATTTTATGCAAAAGGCATGGAACTGATTAAACAGGAATTAACAATGAGTTCGATAGACTAAAACAACTCTTTGTTTTAATTTTTTTTCTTTCAATACGGTTATTTCCGAACGGATTCCTCTATTTGTTTATATAAGTCCGAGGCTTCCAACATCGGATTTATTGAGAATTAACGCAACAAAATGAGTAGTTTTGTGAAATGAAAGCTGTAACCGTTAATCAACTCAAGAAAGATCTAGATACTTGTACTCACATCGAGCTCGTAGATCTCTGCCTGCGTTTATCAAAATTCAAAAAGGAAAATAAAGAACTTCTTACCTACCTTTTATTTGAGTCATCAGATGAAGAAGGCTATATTGAAAGCGTCAAATTAGAAGTCAATTTACAGTTCGACAACATAAACACCAGCAGCTTTCATTACATTAAGAAGAGTGTTAGGAAGATTTTGAGACTTATCAAAAAATTTAGTCGTTATTCATCAAAAAAGGAAACTGAAGTTGAGCTATTGCTGCATTTCTGTTCGATGCTACGAGAATTCAAGCCGTCCATAAAACACAACACAACCTTAATGAACATTTACAAGAGGCAATTGCTTTCCATCAAAAAAATTGTGGCCACCCTCCATGAAGATTTACAGTTTGACTACCAAATGCAAATCAATGATCTAGAAAATTCATTTTAAGTTACTTAACAATAATAATTTCACCATTAAACATTTTTAATCTTTGATGTGTCAACTTTTTTAGTATTTTCACATCTGGCTATTAATCTGGAAGAATACTCCCTAATGAAAAAAATTAATTTATTGGCGGTTCTATTGCTGCTGCTTATGTCTTGCCAAAAAGACGATGAAATAGTGGTTTCTCAATGTGAAGTTCCTAACAATTTCACCGAAGTCAATTTAACACACCAAAGCGCGGTACTCAATTGGACCTCTACTGGCGCTGAAAGTTATAAAATCGAGTATGGATTCTCTGGTTTTCTGCGTGGTAATGGAGCTGTCGTTACTAGTAATACAGAATCTATAACCGTAACTGGACTAATGGTTAACATGTCTTACGACTATTATGTCCAAGCTGTTTGTAGCACCAATAACGTAAGTCTGTTTTCTAATGTAAACACCTTTACTACTTTGTCGCCACCAGTGTCGACGGTGTTTAGTGCTACTTTATCAGCAATGAATTTGTTTCAAGGCAACTTGAGTGATT
Source organism: Aquaticitalea sp. (assembly GCA_041751535.1). Lineage (GTDB taxonomy): Bacteria > Bacteroidota > Bacteroidia > Flavobacteriales > Flavobacteriaceae > JBPOFM01. Next base: position 29,274 of record JBGSXJ010000083.1, on the reverse strand, counting down.
TGAGCCCAAGTCCTTATGCATTTGAGTATAAACTTAATACCGAACTGTATTCGGATTACGCTTCCAAACACCGCATTATTGCATTACCTTCGGGCCAAACTATGCAGTATCTAGGCGAAGGATTACCGGATTTTCCAGATAATACTGTTATTGCAAAAACATTCTTTTATAATGAGGATGACCGAGAACCTTCTTCAAATAAAAAAATAATTGAAACCCGCGTGATGATCAAAATCAATGGCGTTTGGGAATTCGGCGACTATGTTTGGAACGCTCAACAGACAGAGGCCACACTCGATCCAAATGGTTCAACAATCCCTGTAAGTTGGATAGATGCAAATGGCGTCAATAAAAGTGTTACCTATAAAATACCTTCACAGACAGATTGCTTTACCTGTCATCAATCCAATAGCCAACCAACACTCATTGGACCAAAATTAAGAACTATGAATTTTAATTTAAATGGAGTCAACCAACTTCAAAAATTCATAAACAATGGTCATTTAACTAATTCACCTGCACCATCAAGCCTAAGCACTTTACCCAACTGGCGGGATGAAAACTTAACTGATGAAGTGAGGATGCGGGCTTATATGGATGTCAATTGTGCACATTGCCATACTTCTGGTGGTTTTCATAATGTTAACTATTATGAAGCGATGCACTTAAATTATGAAGTTCCATTTGACGCTTCCAACATCTATCAGCTGCGCTATAGTATCATGGCTCGTATTCAGACCTCTGTCCAAGATTATAGCATGCCATTTATTGGCGTAACGACTCCCCATGCCGAAGCAGTGGATTTGATTGTTAATTATTTACAGTCTTTAGATTAATAATCAAATTTCTAAAAAGTTGTTAGGGATATGATTGAGTATAGGGTTTAAATAAAAGACGCCCTGCCTACAATTCTTACCTATTATTTTTGATAGTTAAAAAAATCTTAAATTGATCCGCAACTCCTCTTTACATTTAAAGTTTACTTATTTTACATGCTTAATTTAAAAATTTAATAATTTTGAAACAACTAACTACTAAAATCTTGTTTTTGTTATCGATATTCGTTGTGATGTCGTGTTCTACCGCAAAGAAAGCAGGAAAATCCAACACCAATGCCAGCGCTAGTGCGGATGCAGCAGCAACCAAAAAACCAGGAAAAGATGACATTCAACCTTATGATAAAGTCATTACCAAAGAAGCCAAAACTGATGATGGCCTATTTAAAGTTCATAAAATAGCCGAAAGTTATTTTTATGAAATCCCTGATTCGCTTTTTGAGCGCGAAATGCTAATGGTGACACGTATAGCAAAGACGGCCAGTGGCCTGGGATTTGGCGGAGGAAAACAAGATGAGTCTGTCTTGCGTTGGCAAAAAAAGGACAAAAGAGTGGTGCTTCGTATTGTATCTTACAATTCGGTGGCAGCAGATTCGCTTCCTATTTATGAAGCAGTGGTAAATTCCAATTTTGAACCTATTTTATTTACCTTCCCTATTAAGGCATTCGGTAAAGATTCATTAAGCACAGTAATTGATGTTACAGATCTTTTCACCAAAGATGTCAAACCGCTCGGACTTCCTGAAAGAACAAGAAAAAACTATAAAGTCACCCGATTGGAAAATGATTTATCATTTATAGAGAGTATAAAAAGTTACCCAACCAATATTGAATCACGACATGTAAAAACGTACAATGCTGGCGAGCCACCATCAAGTTCAGAAACAGGGACCATTTCTTTGGAGATGAATAATTCCATGGTGCTTCTTCCAAAAGTGCCGATGAAACGCCGAATGTTTGACCAACGTGTTGGATGGTTTACAAGTGGACAGATTGATTATGGATTGGATGTACAGGAAAGCAAAACAGTGAGATATCTTGATAGATGGCGTTTGGAATTGAAGGATGAGGATATCGAAAAGTTTAAGAGAGGTGAATTGGTAGAACCAAAAAAACAAATTGTCTATTATATCGACAGGGCCACACCAGACAAATGGAGAAAATACATTAAAGAAGGTATAGAAGATTGGCAAGTAGCTTTTGAAGCAGCCGGATTTAAAAATGCCATAATCGCCAAAGATCCTCCAACTGTTGAGGAAGATCCAGAGTGGAGCCCAGAAGACGCAAGGTATTCTGTAGTGCGCTATTTGGCCTCACCTATTCCTAATGCCAATGGCCCTCACGTAAGTGACCCAAGAAGTGGTGAAATTTTGGAAAGTGACATTAACTGGTACCATAACGTGATGTCATTACTTCGTAATTGGTATTTTGTGCAAACATCTGCCATTAATCCTGATGCTCAAGGTGTAAAGTTTAAAGATGAAATTATGGGCCGATTGATTCGTTTTGTATCTGCACATGAAGTTGGCCATACGCTAGGTTTGCCCCATAACATGGGAAGCAGCGTAGCATATCCTGTAGATAGTTTAAGAAGTGCAACTTTTACCGCAAAATATGGAACAGCTCCTTCAATTATGGATTATGCGCGTTTTAATTACGTAGCGCAACCAGAAGACAAAGGTGTTGCATTAATGCCAAACATCGGTATTTATGACAAGTATTCGATTGAATGGGGCTACAGACCAATTTTGGATGCCAAAACAGCTGATGATGAAAAGAAAACCTTGGATGGCTGGATTCTAAAACATGCTGGCGACCCAATGTACCGTTTTGGAAGACAACAAAGTGGAGGCGTCATTGACCCAAGCAGCCAAACAGAAGATTTAGGTGACGATGCTATGAAAGCTAGTATGTATGGTATTGCAAACATGAAACGCATTATGCCAAACCTCATCAAATGGACCTCCGAAGATGGCAAGAATTATGACGATTTGGAAACCATGTATGGCCAATTATTAGGTCAGTTCAACAGATATATGGGACATGTATCCTCCAATATTGGTGGTGTATACGAATATTACAAAACCTATGACCAAGATGGAGCAGTCTATACGCACGTTGATAAAGCAAAGCAAAAAGAAGCTCTTGATTTTCTTCACAAGCAATTGTTCGAAACTCCAGAATGGCTGATTGACAACAATATCTTTAACAAGATTGAAAGCGCAGGAAATATTGAGCGCATACGAAATATGCAAACCCGAACGCTAAATAGCGTTCTTGATTTTGGCAGCATGGCGCGTATGAGCGAAAATGAAACTATCAATGGAACTAAAGCATACAGTTTGCTCAATATGATGCAAGATCTACGAAAAGGTATTTTTAGCGAATTGAACAGTGGAAGAAGTATCGATCCTTACAGAAGAAACCTCCAACGGGCTTACATAGATAGAATGGAATATTTAATGACTAAAGATCAACCACAGGTTCCTGCACAAGTCAGACGTTTTGTGTCTAGAACCAACGTAGATGTGAGTCAATCGGATATCAGGGCGGTAACAAGGGCAGAATTAAAAACCCTTGAAAGCGCTATCCGTTCTGGTGTGGGACGTGCTGGTGATGCAATGAGCAGAATACATTTGCAAGATGCATTAGAACGTATCGATGCGATATTAAATCCAAAAGGATAAGTTCATTATTCCTTTAGAAAATATAAAAATGCTTCAAGATAACTTGAAGCATTTTTTTTAGTAAACTTTGAATGCTCACTTTATATTATTTCTAGATAATCTACATATGAAATGTGTTTGTCCCAAAACAAGCAGCAAGTTTTAGAAACCTGCTGCCTTTTCAAAATTGGGTGGCTATTAATCCATAATTATAGATTTTGAGTATTAAGGGTGACTGTTTTTATTTTACTGCCTTTTTTTAGGGCCACTTTATATTTGATCTCTGCGAGGGTATTGACATTATAATCTACATGACACCATACCTCATGAAACGACCAGCCTGGATGCTCCTTTGAAAGCTGTACTCCAAGTGAATGAGGTAGGCGGACATTTTGAAATGATTCTTCACAATTAATAATCGTTCCGCTTTGGTCGAAAAGAGCTTTGATGGTATTTACACCTTCAGTAAAAACCACTGTGTAGGTTGAAGACGATTTAGCGTCGTAGACATCTGAATTCCTAATATCATAATTAGCTACGAGGGCCTGAAATTTTTTAATACGCTCTGACGCTATCGGCGCATCAACGCTCTTGCTATACGACTCATTTTTAGCGATTTTTGATGAGCTTACAGGAAGATCATAGTTTGATAGGTCTACATTTACTGCAGCGAAATCATTTTGTGATTGCATTAGGTTGGTGAGTCCTAAAAATACTAAACCAAGAATACAAGTTTTCATGTGATTAAAATTTATGAGTTAATAAACGGTTAATGCTATTTGATATTCAATGTCTTTTAGAGGATACAATAATGAAATTGTTATTACTTTTCCAACAGTGCCAAATTACAAACTTATTCAACTAACTCATTGATTTTCATATAGACACGTAATACACAAGCTATAGACAATTAATAGACAACATAAAAATAAGGCTGTATTTTTTGATGGATACTAAAAGAAGATAGGCCTGTATTATAATCCCTGAATAAAGTCATCGAGATTGACATCATCATTAAGATTCAGCTTTTTGCGAAGACGGTAGCGACTTGTATTTAGTGAAGATTGCGTAATATTTTGCAAGGTAGCAATATGCGAGCTCTCCATTTTTAATCGGATGAGCGAACATAATCGGATTTCATTTTTACTCAAATTGGGGAACTTATCATTGAGTTTTTTATAAAAGGCATCACTAAGTTTGTCCAAACGCTCATAAAATACACTTGTATCGCTATCAAATGCAATTTTATTTTGTATTTCCACCTCTAGATCCGATATCAGAAGTTCTCTTTGTGCAGTGGAAGCTGTTTTGATTGATTGAATCTTCTCTGCCAAAAACTTTGCCCAATCCTGATTTTGCGTAAGGTTAATGGCAAAATCGGACATATCTCGCTCTTTGGATTTAATTTCGGAATTGAGCTGCTTTACTTTTAACGCAGTATTTTCAAGCTGCTGCTCTGCCAAAAGCTGCTTATTTTTGGCATTGATAAGATGCTGTCTTCTTCGCAGAAATAATGACAATAGGAGAATGATCATTAAGGAAGACAACAAGGTTGAAATCCATAAGTTGGACTGCTGTTTACTGATTTTATTTTCCTTTTGAATGCGATCTATTTTAAAATTGAGCTTGGCCCTGTCAAGCACAATGTCATTGAGAACCGTTTGCCATTGCGTATCGGTCATTGCCTTTAGATTCAGAAGGCTGTCCGATAAATGCCTAACTTCTTTTGACACAGCATAACCCTCCTTAAACTGCTGGTTTGCAACATAATATTTTTCTTGAACCTCCAAAATAGCCAACCTAGAATTGGAATGGTTCGACATATTTAAATTCTTATCTTTTATAATTGTATACAATCTTTGAATACCATTTTTGGCATCTTTAAGTTCTTCCAATTTTAGCGCCATTTCCACATATTGTACTCCTGCGCTCACAAGCCTAGGGACGTCTAATGTTTGGGTTTGATCATAATCAATAGTATGAGAATAGAAGTCAAAATTAGCATCGTAGCGCTGCATCGCTTTTTGAAATTGTCCTTTTTCTGAATAAATGTCGGCAATGTTGTCTCGGATACTGCCTAATAAAATATGTTTCGGATATTGCTGTTCGGTTATTTGATAAGCCTTTTCAAAATATATCAATGCCGAGTCGGGCTCTTTTTTGGTCCAATAGAAGAACAATCCGTAATTGTTTATTGCTGAAGGATATGAAATAGAATTGATGGTTTTTGTCAATTTGATATTGCGCATATGCTCTACAGCTGCACTATCAAGATAATTTAACTGTTCGTAATTCTTTGCAAGCTCACTGTATGCAAAAGACCGTGTCCTGAAAAACTCCAATCGTTCTTGTTCTGTCAAATCATATTTGCTGTTGTTAAAGTATTCAAAGAATGCCTTATAAGCATGGACAGACTCTTTAATCAATCCCATTGCGGTAAACCAATTTGCGGCGTGCAGATAACTTTCTAGCTTAAGCTTATGATGGCCTTCGATGAAAGGAATCAAATCCATACGTTGGAAAAGTTGCGATAAATACGTTTCTAACTGCGATTCTGAAAACGAGGATCTTTGAAAAGTTTTCATATCATCCTGTGGATAGGCAGTATCCATCGCAGTTGAAATATCTTTAAATTTCTTGAGGGCCTCCGCACTAGTCACACCTTCTTGAGATAGCAACTGACCGTGAAGCGTCACAAGGAATAAGAGCAAGGCATAACGTATCGCTTTCAAGGAATGGGATAAAAATAATTAATAGCACTCACAAGATATGAAAATTCTGATAGAAAAAATAGCATCGCAGCTTGATCAATTCAATTTTAAATATTTTGTGAAATTACTTCGGAAATGAAACATGTTCATGAGCTCAACTGACAATATATTAAAAATCCTACGAATGCTCGCTCAAATCAAATCAATGTTCTTCTTGAACATAATCAGCGATTGGAATTTCATTAATGAACACATTGCTCAACACGGCATCCCCATTTTTGACATACACGAGCGCATAGGTGTCATTTGCAGTAGAATCTGTTTGGGCATTACGATGGGCAACTTCGGCATCATAGGCCTTTGCTTCATTCATATAAAATTCATTAAAAGGAAAAGAAAAATTCAAGATGTTCTGTTGGCTGTCGTACCATCCCACTTTTGCCTTTACAAAATCCCCTTTCTCGGGTGGCATTCTCGTCACATGTTTGGCAACTACAAAACCTGCATCATCCTCGGAGATTGCAACATAAACCAGCTCCTGACGCATCCAAGTTGAATCAATTGAAGGTACTGTGCTTGCTTCAAAATTGAGATAGATATATTTTCCTTTGAAAGGGTCGGACGGGTCTACAGGCTGGGTTTTAAACTTAAAAGCTTTTCCTGTTTTTAGTATGTCTTCCTGATCATAAATCATCCTTGCCGGAACATACAATTGTACCAATATAACGAGGATAAATATGTAAAATAAGTGAATTGCTTTCATGATTTAATTTTTAATTTTAATGAGCGTTTTTTGTCTTTTGAGCATCACATAATTGGTTAAAAAGAATCCTATCCCAACCATAACAAACAGTAAGCCTCTTATTATATAACTCATATCAGTATCAAAGAATCGACAAACGACCAAAGCCGTAATGATGAGTAAACCATAGTTGAGAATACCAAAATGAAATTTGTCAGCACCTATTTTAACCGTCATGACCCCTAGAGCAAACACAAGAATGTTTGACATCACTGTTGGGATTATGCTATTTGTCATACCAATAAAAAACAGGATCGTAAATAAAATGAACACATACTGAAAGAGGTTAAATCCTCTTATCCATTGTTTAGAATATGAATATCCCAAAACCACCAAAGAGGCCATAAACAAAATCAAAGCGATATAAAATTCTTGTGAAGGTATAGAACTTGCATCGATGTCAAAGTCCCATAACCATTTAAAACTGCTCAATAACAATAAAATAACCGTTCCCAGCGAACCCAATACTAAATACCCATTGCGTCTTAAACTATGATGGTCCAAATATGGAATTTTACCAATATTATAAAACAGTCCAAATAGAAGGACATACATCAAATAACCAAAATCACCATGTTGAGAAACAAATGTGCCTAATGTAATCACCAAACTCAACGGCCAAAGCCAGTGCATCAATGAGGTGATATTAGCATTTGGTCTTAATTTTAAAGCCTGCCAATAATGTGGTAAGGCTATTGCCAATAAAACGAGGTACAACCACGGAGATGATTCCATTGAATCAAATCCATAACCAACAGCACAGGCATAATAGGTAGAAAATACGAGATGGAGAATTGCCAGAACATCCGACTTTAACAAGTAAATCAATGGCCAACACAGTACAATCCATGTGAGTATAAAGGAACTCAAATCGCCTGGAATATTATAAATCTGGCTTACCAAAGCTATACTCGAACCTATGGCAAAAAAGAGAAATGTGCCTGAAGCTTCTTTCCATGTTGAACTTTTATTTTTAAAAATTGAATACCCTACAAATAGTTGACCTATAACCAAAGGCAAAAACGCAAAAACAGTTTTGGTTACCCTTAAAAATTCATCCCAATTGTGAGCCAGTATCAGTATAATTCCCAATCCGACCAGTAAAGAACCCAACACACCAAAAACAGTAAATAGTTTATTCGGCGAATGTTCCTGTTTAGATTTGTAATACTGTTGGATTATTGAAGCGATATCTTCCGAAATGACTTGATTTTTGACCAATTCGGGCAATTCATTTATGAGCTTTGAATTCATAGTGTCTTGATTTTCATGTTAAATGTAATCTTTAATTTCTTTTGTTTTAAACCTCGCCATCTCATGAATGACGAGGTTTAGGGTCAACTGACCCATCATCAAAACAAAAAGATCATATATACAATAATTCCTTCGGCAATACCTGTGACAATGCTCATTCCGAGGATGTCCTTAATCTTGCTCTTTAAGAAAAATATGGCACTTAAAATCGCCATAATTCCCGCCAATAAAATCTCTAAAGCATCGATTTTTGACAACAGAAAAGTGATGCCAGTAAATGCCGCCGTTATGGCAACCGCAATCATGCAGAACTTGATGATTTCCTGTTTAGAATAATTTCCCTCTACAAAGCCTTTTTGCAAATCGCGCAAAATGGACAAAATAAAGAGCAATGGAACCACCGATAAAAATGGTGCAAAAATGACCTTAATTCCCTTGACTATGGACAAATCATTGTAAAAGAAAAAGGCAATAGCGGTGAACGCCAATAAGCCGGTTACAATGATGGATTGAAAGGTGAATAACAATTCACGTTTTTCAGAATTTGTTTTTGGTGTTGGACTACTTGTCATAATTGGATTCATAATTTTAGATTTTGATGATTAAACGTTGAGTTGATTAGGCGGATAGAAAGAACACATGCATGGCGAGTGAGAGCAATACGCCGCTTAAAATTCCATTTGCCCTTAAGTTGTTGTATAATATATAATTAAGCACGTAACTACTGATGGTGGTGGAATTGATGAGATGTGCAAAAATGAGTTGATCTTCCAGTTTTTGACCGGTCATAAATTCCAAAAGCTGCATCGAACCAACTCCTATGACAATTGCCAATAGCAATAATAACGTGGCTGGTTTTTGATTTTTGAGTTTATAGGCATCGGTGTTTTGAGGTAGAAAATTCTCTATCAAAATAAATCTAACAAAAAACAACATTGGAAGTGGAAACAGAATTGAGGCGATGATTTTTATGACATCCTTCACTGTTTTGATTTCATCATAACCCAAAAAAACGAGATAGATAAATACCACAACCGAGACACCAGTTGTAACAATAAATGCAGTATTTAAATTTTTAAGTTTCATAAAAATGTTTAAAAACCGTTTGGCATTTGAACATTAGATGACAAATACGCTACATAGTGATTGTACTTTGCGACACACATTTGTGATACCGTCCCTGAATTCAATGCCATTGCATAAATCAAAGATGCAAACAGAATTGTTTTGATATATAACTTCATGATGATTTGTTTTAATGATTACCATACAAACTTGCAACATATTAAACAGCTTCAAAACCAAACTTTCTTAAATTACTGACGATATATTTTATTTATTTAAATATTTATACATTATATTTATTGATATATAACGAAATTAACTGACGATTAAATGAATGATTTAAAAGCAATAGTATTGACTTTCTCTTTAGAAGAACAACAACAGTTTGTTCATTATCTTGAAAAAAAGAACAAACGTAACGACACTAAAAATATCCAATTCTTCAAATTATTGTCTAAAGAAGAGCCAGTGAAGGAGATTGGTTATAAATTATATAAAAGCAATAAAAAAGATGCTTACCATGCCTTACGCAAAAGACTATATAACTCACTGATTGATTTTATTGCTAATTCCAAGATGGATGAAGAAAATTCAGTCGATATGCAACTCATCAAATATATTCTCGCTGCTCGAAATTTATTCCTTCATGACCAAACTATAGTCGCATATAAAATTCTTGATAAGGCTGAAACGCTTGCAAAAGAGCATCACCTTTTTTCTATACTCAATGAGATTTATCACACCAAAATCCAATATGCCTACACAAATCCAAATGTAGATCTCGAAACTATCATCGAAGCGTTTAACACCAACCAAAAATATTATCATGCTGAAGATCGGCTCAATATCGTTTATGCCAAAATCCGACAAACCTTGAGCGATATGGTCTATAAAGGCGAAGTTATAAATTTTCAAACGCTGTTTAACAGTACGCTTTCTGAATACAACATCGACGCTGATAACTCGCTCTCGTTTAAATCGCTATATCAATTGATGACAATTGTGAGCATATCTGCATTCGTGACAAATGATTATTTGAAAATCGAAACTTTTCTCCTGGACACTTATCAAACCATTAAGCAAAAGAAGACCAAGGACAAAGAACTTTATTATCACATCGAAGTTCTCTATCTCATTGCAAATGCCTTGTTTCGGAATAAAAAGTTCGATCAGTCGATCGCCTATTTAGACAAAATGCTTGGATACATGTGTCTTTTCAAGAACAAATATTACAATACATTCAAACTGAAGTATCACTTACTTCTGTGCTTGAATTATAATTATTCCAACCAACAAGAAAGGGCAATTGATTTGTTGGAGCAATTCAAAATTAAAACCCATCCAGACCTGGAATCTTTATTGGATATTTATTTGAGCCTGATCACATTTTACATCCAGAATAGGGAATATCAAAAGGCCACACAACTCTTTTCAAAATTTTATCATACTGACAGTTGGTATATAAAAAAGGCTGGAACAGAATGGACCATCAAAAAAAATCTTGTTGAAATCATCCTTCATATTGAGCTGAATGACATTGATTACGTGGAGTCACGATTGAAAAGCTTTAGAAGGAACTATTCAGAATACCTAAAACAAATCCATCAAGAACGCGTATTGACATATTTGAATCTGGTAGAAGCATATTTCAGGAATCCAGAACAGGTGACGTCTTCAAAGTTTAAAGAAAAGGTTGAAAAATCTTTTGAATGGCCAGAGGCAAGTCATGAAGATATTTTCGTCATCAGTTTTTATGCATGGCTTAAAAGTAAAATGGAAAACAAACCGTTATTTACTACGACATTAGAACTTATTAAAAAAGCACAAGCTGTTAATTAGGCGATAAAAACTCTAGTGCCGTTAAACTATTGAAACATCTATTAGTCAAAGCAGTATAATGTAAAAAATAAACAAAATGAAAAACCTATTAATGATAGCACTTGCCATTATAACATTAAATGTTAGTGCTCAAGAAAGTGAAAACGATGGACAAAAAGGCGACAAGAAGCAACGTATGGAAATGTACCAAGACATGACTCCTCAAGAAATGGCTTCAATCCAAACAAAAAAAATGACCTTACATTTAGATCTTACAACGTCGCAACAAGCTGAAGTACAAAAAGTCCTTTTGGAAGAAGCAACAGTACGAAAAGCTAAAATGGCGGAACGAAAAGCAAACATGGAAAAAGCCGATGGCGCAAAAATGTCAAAGGAAGAGCATTTAAAAACCGTAAATTCCCGTTTGGACCATCAAATAGAAATGAAGAAAAAGATGAAAGCTATCTTGAATGCAGAGCAATATGAAAAATTTGAAACTATGCAGTCCAAAAAACGAACATGAGAGGGAAAAAGTCTCACAGCAGTAACTACAAAAAGTAAACCCTTTTGATTAATCGATAACTTCTGATGAATACACAAAAAAGGCATTGATTTTAAATCAATGTCTTTTTATGTGTGATTTTATCCTAAAAAATTATTACTTTAGATGCCTGTATATAATAAAACACAAACTATGAAAAAATTAATGACACTTTGCTTTTTTGCTTTCGCTATGATTTTAGGAACGCAGTCCGTTGCATCACAAAATATAATTGAGATCAATTCGTTAGCTTCCAAAAAAACGCAGGAACTCAAACAAGTAATAAAATTTAGTGATGAGACTGAAGAATTGATCTATAAAACATATCAAACTTACGAGCAGAAAAAATACGATTTAGAACAATTAAAAGCTAGAGGCGAATCTGTTGCCCAAGAAGATGTAAAAAGAGTTGAAAACATTATAGTTGAGCAATTCAGATCTATCTTTACAGAGGAAGAATTTGCCCGCTATCTAGAGTTTGAAAAGAATCAAAAATAAGGAACACCGTTCCGCATTTTAATAAAGGCAATCAAATTTTTGATTGCCTTTTATTTTGAACACATCTTGACTTTCTAGCTTTTCCCGACGCATCGGGACAAAAAAGTCAAGACGAGTTCTTTTATAATAACTTTGCCACTCGTTCTACTGCGGCGATAGTTGTGTCCAAATCTTCATAAGTTAAGGCATCACACAAAAACCAAGTTTCAAACGCACTGGGAGCAATGTAAACTCCTTCTTTGAGCATACCGTGAAAAAAGGTTTTAAAACGATCGTTATTCGCATTTGCAGCTGACTGAAAGTCAACGACTGGCATGGAATAAAAGTGAATCGAAATCATGGATCCAACCCGGTTGATGGTATGTTCAATGCCAAGAGCATCGAATGCTTTCGTAAAACCCTTATGCAAATACTCCGTTTTTTTTGCCAATCGACCAAATACTTCCGAATCATTGTTCAATGCTGTCAACATGGCCAAACCAGCTGCCATCGCCAAGGGATTGCCACTCAAAGTGCCTGCTTGATATACAGGTCCAATTGGCGCTAAATAATCCATTATTTCACTTCTGGCTGCAAAAGCACCCACTGGTAGTCCGCCTCCTATCACTTTTCCAAAACAGACAATATCTGCTTTTATATTGTACAATTCCTGCACGCCACCCCTAGCCAATCGGAATCCGGTCATGACTTCATCAAAAATGAGTAAAATGCCGTCTGTATCACATAACGAACGTAATCCTTGCAAAAAGCCATCTTTAGGTGGAACACAACCCATATTTCCAGCAACTGGCTCAATGATAATGCAAGCAATTTCATCTTTGTTGGCTTCAATCAGTTCTGCGACATTGTCAATATCGTTATATCTTGCCAATAAGGTGTCTTTTGCAGTTCCTGTAGTAACGCCAGGACTGTTGGGAGTTCCAAAAGTGATAGCACCACTTCCAGCGGCAATCAAAAAAGAATCACTATGGCCATGATAACAGCCGGCAAACTTGATGATTTTATCTTTTTTGGTAAATCCTCTAGCCAATCGTACAGCGCTCATACAGGCTTCAGTTCCAGAATTCACAAAACGGATCTTATCAATGTTAGGAACCATGGCCACTGCCAACTCTGCGATTTTGGTCTCGATTTCGGTAGGCATCCCAAAAGAGGTTCCTAATTTGGCCTTTTCAATAACTGCCTCTACAACGGGTGGATAGGCATGTCCCAAAATCATCGGCCCCCATGAATTGATATAATCGATATACCGATTGTCATCTTCATCAAATATATAAGCACCTTTGGCAGATTTGGCAAAAATAGGAGTTCCACCGACCGCTTTAAACGCCCTTACTGGCGAATTGACACCACCGGGAATGACCTGCTCGGCTTGGTTAAATAAATTACTACTGCGTTGATAAAGCATTTTTAATTGGATTTGATAATCAGGAGTTGACCAAGTTTAAGGTCGGTGTTGCGCATACCGTTTAATTTTTGCAATTCTTCTATTGTTACGTTATAACGCTTGGACAATGAATACATAGTATCTCCTTTTACTACTTGATGCGTAGAGATGTCTGAAGCCTTTTCAACCGATCTGGCCCTTGCTTTTCTTGGGCTTCCAATAACCTCCTCATCATATTTTTGAAGATCAAAACGCTCAATAATACTGATAAGTTTTTCAGGATACTTTCGGTCAGTAGCGTAACCCGCAGCCCTTAACTCTTTTGCCCAACCTTCATAATCATCGATATCGAGTTTAAACAATTTGGCATAGCGGCTGCGTCCACTTAAAAACGTGGAATGGTCCTCAAACGACTCTTTAGCATGTTTATATTTTCTAAAACATTCTTGTGAAGCATCATCATCATGATATATTTTATCACCCGTCCAGTCATGACATTTAATACCAAAATGGTTATTCCCCTCTACTGCCAAACGTCCTTGACCCGATGCGGATTCTAAAATCCCCTGCGCCAACGTTATGCTTGCCGGTATTTTATAACGTCTCATTTCTTCTTTGGCAATGCCACTATAATTGGCGATATATGCTTCGGTGCTATTGGCAAATGTGGATCGTTTATCACTATCGACTACTATTTCTGAAGGTGTTTCCGCTTCCGTTGAAGGATCATCGGTCTTAGTTTTGACGACCACTTGTTCGGTTTTTGGTCTTTGGGATTTCTTTTTGGTGACGATTCGTTTTTTAGAACCACAACTCACAATCATCAATCCAAGCATTAGGAGTATTAAAATTCGCTTCATAAGTATTTTCAATCAATTAAGGGCAATTGCTTTTGTTTTAAAATTAAATTCATGCCTTCGACACCTTGCAATCCACCAGTGTGAATGGCCAATATTTTTGAGTTTTTTGGAAAAAAGCCTCTCTTTATCAGATCAAAAATCCCGAACATCATTTTCCCTGTGTAAATTGGATCCAACGGAATGTTGTATTGGGCTTTAAACGTATTCATAAAACTGATTAATTCCTGATTTATTTTGGCATAGCCTCCAAAATGATAATCTGTAATGAGCTGCCAATTGGTTTTGCTTGCAAATTTAGGGATTTCTTCTTGTAAAAAATCACCTTTAAGAGCCGGAAATCCAAGAATTTTTTGATTTGGGAAGCTACTATTGATGAGTCCTGCCATAGTGCCACCCGTACCCACCGAACAACAGATATAGTCATATTGGGCATCGGTCTCAATCAAGATCTCTTCACAGCCTTTGACCGCCAATGCATTTGTTCCGCCTTCGGGAATGAAATAAAACTCGCCAAACGTGTCTTTAAGTTCTTGAATAAACACCAGCGAGGTTTTGTCCCGATAGGCATCTCTCGAAACAAATTTAAAAATCATGCCGCAATCCTGTGCAAACTTCAAGGTTGGATTCTTCTCAATTTTGTCATAAAGCTCCTCTCCCCTGATGACTCCAACAGTCTTAAGTTTAAATGCTTTACCTGCCCCGGCCACTGCTGCAATATGGTTGGAAAATGCACCTCCAAATGTCAATATGATTTTTTTATTCTGACGTGTCGCTTCCTTCAAATTATACTTCAGTTTACGGTATTTATTGCCTGAAATTTTAGGATGAATGAGGTACTCTGGCTTTAAAAAGACTTGACACCCAAATTCATTGATGAATGGAAGTTCAATATTTTCAAAAGACGGGTCATTTATGTCTAAAAACGAGTGCTTCAAAGTATGGTGTTTAAAGCTGCAAAACTAGTAAAAAGCAAACGAACTTGATATAGAGCTGGTAATTAATCCTTACTAAAACTAAATAGTTCAGTATTCAAAATTGTCCTCGATTACTAGGTGCATTCAAAAATCTAAAAAATGCCCATAAAGTCCTTGAACTTAAATAATCAACCTCTTTTTCTTTGGCGTAGGCCTCTCGCTCGAAAGAAATATTCCGATAGGCCAATATCCAGTTTTTATAGTGAATATATCTTACGACAAACTCAACCCCATACCAAATAAAAAAGGGAATAACAAGCATCTCCAATTGCTGCCTTAAATGAATGCGTTCATGGTTTAGAAAGACGGTGTTCTCTTTTAAAAACCTGTGTTTAATGAACACAAACGGAAACACGGTAATACCAATATAACCCTTTGGAACGAGGTATTTAGAAACCAAAATCATAGTTTGATGCATTCAAAATTCTATCCAATTTACATTATCTTTGTTATATATGAAGAAAATTGTCCCAATTGAAGAAGGCGATTATTATCTAACACCTGAAGGTTATCGTTGCTTTACGGAACAATACCATCTCAAAAGGGGGTATTGCTGTGAAAGCAATTGTAGACATTGTCCTTATGGTTTTAACGACAAAACAAAGAAAAAGTAATGCACACAGCCACACTATCGTTTAAAGAACAGATCAAAGAAGGTATTCCTGATATACTTCCTCTTTCCAAACCCTACGATGCCGAAATAAACCATGCACCAAAACGAAAGGACATTCTTTCAGCAGATGAAAAAAAGTTGGCACTTCGCAATGCCCTCCGCTATTTTGATGAAAAACACCATACTGAATTACTGCCAGAATTTAAAAACGAATTAGATACCTACGGAAGGATCTATATGTACCGATTCCGCCCCGATTATAAAATATATGCAAGACCAATAGAAACCTATCCTGCAAAATCAAAACAGGCAGCCGCGATCATGCTCATGATTCAGAATAATTTGGATGATGCCGTTGCTCAACATCCTCATGAATTGATAACGTATGGTGGCAATGGCGCTGTATTTTCCAATTGGGCACAATATCTCTTGACTATGAAATATTTGTCTGAAATGAATGACGAACAAACATTGGTCATGTATTCTGGACACCCCATGGGATTGTTTCCATCTCATACAGAAGCGCCACGGGTTGTCGTTACCAACGGCATGATGATCCCAAATTATTCCAAACCGGATGATTGGGAAAAATTCAATGCGCTTGGCGTAACCCAATATGGTCAGATGACTGCGGGAAGCTACATGTACATTGGACCACAGGGCATTGTGCATGGCACGACCATTACCGTACTCAACGCCTTTAGGAAAATTAATAAGTCACCAAAAGGGAACCTCTTTGTCACCTCTGGACTCGGCGGTATGAGCGGAGCACAGCCCAAAGCAGGAAGTATTGCAGGGTGCATAACCGTTTGTGCAGAAGTAAACCCAAAAATCACCCAAGTGCGTTTGGATCAAGGCTGGATTGATGAAAAAATAACCGATTTGGATGCTCTAGTGGCTCGTGTCAATAAAGCGAAGGCCGAAGAGGAAACTGTGTCCATTGCATATTTAGGCAATGTCGTCGATGTTTGGGAAAAATTTGACGAAGCCAATATCCAAATCGATTTGGGATCGGACCAAACATCGTTGCACAATCCATGGGCTGGTGGTTATTATCCCGTTGGAATCCCTTTTGAGGAGGCCAATGATATGATGGCATCCAATCCGATACTCTTTAAAGAAAAAGTACAACAAACCTTGAAGCTACACGCCGCTTACATCAATAAACACACGGCAAAAGGCACCTACTTCTTTGATTACGGAAATGCATTCCTTCTGGAAGCTTCAAGAGCGGGAGCCGATGTGATGGCAGAGAATGGAATTGATTTTAAATATCCCAGTTATGTGCAGGATATCATGGGACCGATGTGCTTTGACTACGGATTTGGGCCGTTCCGTTGGGTATGCGCTTCCGGTAAGCCAGGGGATTTGCAACAAACGGATGCCATTGCTTGTAAAGTATTGGAAGAAATGAAGACCAATTCCCCAAAGGAGATTCAGCAACAAATGGCCGACAACATCCAATGGATCAAAGGGGCGCAGGATAACAATTTGGTTGTCGGCTCTCAAGCACGCATTTTGTATGCCGATGCCGAAGGCCGCATGAAAATCGCTCAAGCCTTTAACGATGCAATTTCACGAAAAGAAATTGGATATGTGATTTTAGGCCGTGATCACCACGACGTATCTGGAACCGATTCACCGTACAGGGAAACGAGCAACATCTATGATGGATCGCGTTTTACAGCAGATATGGCCATACAAAACGTGATAGGTGACAGCTTCAGAGGTGCTACCTGGGTGAGCATTCACAATGGTGGTGGCGTAGGCTGGGGCGAGGTAATTAATGGTGGTTTTGGTATGGTTCTTGATGGTTCTAAAGATGCGGAAAGACGCTTAAAATCAATGCTTTTCTGGGATGTGAACAATGGTATCGCTAGACGAAGTTGGGCTCGAAATGATGAAGCGATTTTTGCCATTAAACGTGCTATGGAAATGGAACCAAACTTAAAGGTGACACTTCCAAACAATGTTGATGATTCATTACTAAACTCGTTATAACTCAAATAAAAAAAGCAAAATGAAAAGAATCTTAAAAATTATACCCGTCGCCATCCTATTGATGGCAATGTCTTCTTGCAGCTCCGTAAGAGTGGCAACAGACTATGATAAAAATGCAAACTTTAATGAATATAAGACATTCGCATTTTACAAAACAGGAATTGATAAAGCTGAAATCAGTGATTTGGACAAGCGCAGAATTTTGCGTGCTATCGAAGCGGAATTATTGGCAAAAGGCTTTACAAAATCTGAAACTCCAGATATCCTGGTTAGTATATTCACCAAATCCCAACAACGCGTAGACGTCTACAATAATGCTTGGGGCATGGGCGGCTGGGGCTGGGGAGGCTTTGGTCCATGGGGTTGGGGCTGGAACCAACAACCTAATGTCTCAACGTCCGTAGAAGGCGTGCTCTATGTCGACCTTATTGATGCTAACAAAAAGGAATTGATTTGGCAAGGAATGGGAACCGGATATTTAACCCAGAAAATGGAGAAAAAAGATGCTCGAATTCAAGAATTTGTTTCGAAAATCATGGAAAAATATCCACCTGGAATGGGGAAATAATAAATGAAAAGAGGCCCATTTGGAGCCTCTTTTTTTTATCTTTTATTGCTTTTTACAGTATCTAAATATCTTGTGAATTGTTCACTGGTTAAAATATCCTTTAACTTTTGGGTTTTGAATGCTTCCCATTTTTGTATTTCAACCATTTTAGTCTCCTCGCTCATCGCACTAGCGGTAATAACGGCCATGTTTTGTTCCACATTAAGCATTGCGTCATGAACCTTTATTACTTGAGCGTCATCCAGTCTTAACAACTGCTGTAAATTTTGTGTTTGCAATTTGACAATTTGAGCTGGTGTCAGCTCTTGATATTCAGAAACTGCCAATTCACTTTTAGTGGTTTCTTGAGCAATTGCCGAAGGAATTCCAGAAAAATAGAAGGCCATAAATCCAAAAATGGTGAAGAATGCTTTCATAAGATGAAACTAATAGAATGATATAAACAATGAAGATACAATATAATCCCATACAAAAAAGGTTCCACATCAGTGAAACCTTTCTTTCTTAACTTAATTATATACTAATAGAATTTTGCTCTGTTGTCTTCAATATCTGACGCTTCTTTTAAAGCATCATAGGCCTTTGCTTGTACCGCATTGACTCTTGTAGTGGTCAATCTGTTGGCGACAGGCTGATAGTTGTCTAATTTAGGCGCTTCGGTTTTATTGGTTACTGTTACCATATATACGCCTTTATCACCATCAATCAATTTAGAAGATTCCCCAACTTTCAATCCGAATGCTGCACCAACGACCTTAGGCTCTAAACCAGCTCCCGACAAGGTTGGATTCTTCATATTGACAGAAGCCGCAGTCATGACAGATTGATTTTGATTTTTCGCAATCTCATCAACGGTATTTCCTTTGACTTTTTCTCTTATCATTTTTGCTTTTTTCTCTTTTTTAATTATAGGCAGTACAGTTGCAGATGCAGCTTCAACGCTCATTAATCCTTTTTTGTTAACAGCAGATACTTGGACAACTACATAACCACCACTTGGAATTGAAAAACGTTTGGTGTCACCAACATCGGTACCATCTTCAAAAGCCCAACGTACGATGGCACGTTGACTACCTAATCCAGGAAGGTTTTCGTCCAATTCTTTGATACTGTTAACCGGTTTAACCTGTAAATTTTTTGCTTTGGCAACTTCTTGAAAATCTTTATCCTGAATGGCAATTTCAAAATTCGAAACCTCATTAAAAGCCGCGTCGATTGTACGCTCTGAAGGTTCAATTTTTTGAGCCAAAGTAGCAACTTTTATCAATCTACTACTGCCTTTTTGGTCTAGAATCTCAATAACATGAAATCCGAAATCGGTTTTTACTACACCCAGATCTCCTTTTTTGTTTTCAAATGTATAATCCCTAAATTCGGGAACCATAGCATTGTATGCATAAAAATCCAATACGCCTTCATTTTCATTGCTCACTTTGTCTATTGAGAAATCCAATAAACTCACAAACTTTTTACGATCCGATTTGATGACGCTCAATAAGCTATCTGCCGTTTTCTTGGCTTGCTCTTCCGTTTGGATTGTTTCTTCATTTGCAGAACGAGAACCAATAAAAGGAATCAAAATATGTCTAGCCTTGACTGAATCTGGTAAGTTCTTTTCAGCAATCAATTTGGTGATTTTATACATGTCGTTATCCTTGTAAGGACCATAATAGGATCCAACCGCAAGATTTGCGATACTGTCCTGAACTCCTGAAGGTAAACTTTCCTTTTTGACAAAAGAATCGTTGTATTTGATATCGGAATAGGTATTGATAAAGGTTTCAACATCATTCGCATTGCGGAACCCTACGATTGTATCATTCATTTTTGATACGTCATTGTATTCCACTTTATTGTCTAGGAAGGTAACAACGCTGTTTTTTACTTCGTCTTCGTCTTCTAGCGAAGCAGACTCTGTAAATTCCACAAAAGTGATATCCCTTGAAGCTTCCACTTTATATTTTTTCTCATTTTTTTTGATGTAATCAGAGATTTCAGATTTTGAAACTTTTACAAGGCTATCAGAAATGGTTGTGTAAGGCACTTGAACGAATCTTAAATCGACTGTTTCGTTTTCGAGCGTGTAATCTACTTCTGCTTCACCCAAAGTACTGGAGACTCCAGCTTTAATCATGTTAAAGTAAGCTTGTTGTTGACCACTAACAGCTATGGATTTCTCGCTATCAACCCATTCTGCATAATTGATTAGAGAGTTTCCTATGGGCACTCTATCTGGACTAATGGCCTTTAAATTGGCAATAAACTCATTCAGTTTATTCTCGTCAAAAACACCAGCTTCATTGTTAAAATCTGGAATACCAGAAAGATTTTGTTTCAACAATTCACGCATTTGATCTTTTTCGACTGTAAGTCCAAGTTCTTCAAATTGTTTTTGCAATACAGCTTTGCGGACTTCTTGATCCCACACACGGTTCATCGCTTGCGTTGCAGATGCACTTGGACCTAATTGGCGTTGTGTCATTTCTACCTTGCCCATAAACTCTTCACGGTTGATGTCCTCACCATTTATGGTGGCTATTACATCTTGTGAACCTGAAAAGGCACTGGAATTTCTGAACAAATCAGAGAGTACGAATGAGAATAGCGCTAACGCGATAATTATGATTAAAAACAGTGAACGTTGTCTGATTTTATTTAAAACTGCCATTTTGTTGTATATGTTTATGGAATATAAGTGCGCGAAAATACCATTTTCTATCTAATAATAAAAGTAGAATATGGTTTTTTTAAGCGATGTTGAACCATGTGTAGTTGTTTGTGGTTAAGTAAGCCGAAAAGCTATAATAATATACTTTAAAATAGCGCCTTATTGCTACAAATAGGGAACTTAATCAAGGGATCATTCATCCTCAAGAATCTTAAGGGCAACCAAATCAATCTTTGTAGAGCTGACTTCTAAAATGGTAAACAAAAAATTCTCAATGATGACCTGGTCATTTATTTCTGGGATTCCTTCCGTTTCATCAACAATAAGCCCTCCAAGAGTTTCATATGTATCACTTTCAGGAAGGTTCAGTTTATAGGTTTCATTGATATAATCTACTTCCAATCGTGCTGAAAACTTATAGTTGTCAGCGTCAATTTTTTCTTCAATCAATTCCACAGTATCATGTTCATCTTCTATTTCGCCTACCAACTCCTCCACGATATCCTCTACGGTAATAATGCCTGAAGTGCCGCCATACTCATCAATAACTATCGAAATGCTCTTGCGCTTTTTGGTCAATAGATTCAACACGTCTTTTACCAACATGGTTTCTGGAACAAATTCCACCGGTAATACGATTGACTTGATATCCTTCGGTTTTTTAAAGAGTTCAAAAGAATGGATATATCCTATAATATCATCAATGGTATCGTTATAAACAACAATTTTTGATAAACCCGAGGATGTGAATAGGGAATTTAAATTCTTGATGGAATCATCAATGTCGACTGCGATAATTTCGGTACGCGGAATCATGACTTCACGCGCTTTTACTTCTGAAAACTCCAGTGCGTTTTGAAAAATCTGTATTTCACTGTCCACTTCTTCATGCTCTTCTACAGACTCCATTTGTTCGCTGATATAATTGCCCAATTCAACTTTGGTCATAACCAACTGCACATCGTCGCCTTCAGCTTTAAATATATACCTTAACACCATATTGGAAATCCAAATGACAAAATCAGATATATACCAGAACAACCAATAAAATATGTATGCCGGAATGGCCAATAGTTTCAATAATAAATTAGCATAAATCTGAAAAAACACTTTGGGCAAAAATTCGGCAGTAATAAGAATAATGAGTGTAGATATGATGGTTTGTGAAAGCAAACTCAAATCATTGAGTAGATAGTTTAAAAGTGCATATTCAGTTGGCAAAAGTGACCGAAACCACCCGACCAGTTTATCTCCCATCAAAAATCCGTAGACAACCAAAGCTATGTTATTGCCTATAAGCATTGTAGCAATAAACTTGGATGGCTTTTCGGTGATTTTTGACAAAACGACGGCTAAAAGTCCGTGTTGTTTTTTTTCGATTTCGATATGGATCTTATTGGAAGATACATAGGCGATCTCCATACCTGAAAAAAATGCCGACAAAATGAGCGATAATACAATGATAAGGACAACACTATCCATGGCCTATTTCTTGTTTCTTTCCTCCATTTTTTTGGCGAAACGCATTCTAAAGAAAAACATAAAAACAGCCAATGCAGCTATGACAAGCAAAACATAGGCCCTGTTTCTATCGGAATTCCAGTTGACTATGGCTTCGTAAATAAAAAGAATTGCAAAAAACAAATAAGCGTATTGAAAGAATTTTTGAAGCTTCATGTTGGCAAAGGTTAACTATTTTGGTCAAAGATAACTATTTATTCATCTAAATATATAATTCCGGTGACCTCTAAGGCTTCGAAATTTTTAAAATCCTTATCAGAATTAAATCCTTTGCCAGTGATGATTTTAGTTGGCGACACCATTTGGAAGGCTTCGTTTGTGAAGATCTGCTCATTTTTTTGGTCGTAATATAATTGATCTGCAAAAATACTATCATTATCTTGTGTAATGATAATGACATTGTTTTGTAAGTCTATCAAATCCGTTTCACTGTAGGAAATAGCATAATCAGAAATGATAGTACTCTTTTTACCTTTATCATAGAGCAATAACTTCATGCCATCTGGAAATTCTGTAAACGCAAAATCCCTATTGGAAAAATCCTTCATTTTTGGACTTAATAAATTAGCCTTTACCTTACCTGAATCCGTATATTTTAAATTGATGTTTTCTGCAACGCCTATGGGTTCATTTTGAAGCACCCCTATTTGCTGCACTTCCTTAAAGTTGTCCTTGCATGAAAAAAACATAGTCACAACGATTGTTGTGACTATGATATTTAAAAAATATGTGTCTTTGAATTTCATTTATAATTTTGGCACTTTCACGCTAGATCCAATCCAACATCCAATAGTGATTGTTTGACCTTCATTTCCTTCGGTAAAAATATCGGCTCTTGTTGGTGCTTTCCCATCATAACTATCAGCTAACTGATTAGCATATGATTGTAAACTACCATCAACTTTTGCTGCTTTTCTAGCTTCAGATGCTGCCAACCAATATACGGCTCTTTTGTTAAATACTGTAGTTCCACAATCATTAGCACTTGCTGCATACATTTGAGCAATTTCTAGATAAGCTCTACCCATTGACGGGCTTAAACTCAACGCTTTTTGGAAATAAGTTCTGGCACTTCCGTATTGACCTTTCTTTCTTAAGCTTTTTCCAATATCATAAGCTCTTTTCGCTTTTTTCAATGGATCCTTTTCCAAATCGTAAGCTTCATCTAAATACTTATTACCCTCACTAGTTTTTCCTTGAGAAAACAACAAGTTGGCAACGAAATATTTGGTATCAGCAGAAGGTGCGGCTGCGTCATAAGCTTTTACCAATTCTGTGTATAAAGGGTCATCAGTACATTCTTTGTTATACATTCTGCTAACAGAACGTTGCAACCATTCAGCGTTTGATTTGTTTTGCTCAAAATCTCTTTTGTACAATGGAATCAAGTTTTCACAATTTGCCAATTGACCCATTTTGGTGTCCATACTTCCAGAAATGTTGCTATAGTTTTCCAAATAGCTTTCGTAAGACTCTTTGTACTGCTCTTCCTTACTGGTCAATGCTGTTCCTGCTTCTTCTTTTTCAACTAACGGATTCATTAACAACGTGTAATTATCCATTTCTTTGCTAATTTTTTCAGATACATCATCGTATTTATTGAAAACCGATTGTACTTCCACTTCTTTGGAATCGTGCATATCCACTACGGTAGAAAAATAGATATAAAGAGCTCTTGGACTTTTGAAATTTTCAACATCTTCCTTGTAAGCTCTATCCAACATATCATATATCTTTTTGTTGGTAGCATTCAAATCTTGTTTGAAATCATAAAGCAATTCGCCTTTATCGCTCAAAATGCCTCCTTTGGTATAATTGGATGGGAAATTGACCAATGCCTCATCCCACAATTTCATAAGGTCGTTCAAATAGCCTACTTTTTCAGCTCCAGTTGAATTCTCTATTTTGTGCTTCAATATTTTTTCGCCATAAACATAAATGGCACGATTGAATTTTGGACATTTGGTACGCACCTTCATCCATGGTTCATATGCCTCATTCATCTTTTTACTTTTATAATAATCAGTAAAAATGGTTAAGTTAGTCATGCACTCTTCATCTTGTTGAGCAAAACTGTAGTTAAAACTTAACAAAAGAGCCGCAACTACTAAAATAATTCTTGTTTTCATCGTGTTGTTCATTAAACGGTTAATCATATTTTCTTTTTTGGAACCATCTATCATTTAAAGATAGACTAAATTGAAGATTTACAAAATTCTCCTGAATTAAATTCTGGTTAGTGGTTCCTCTTTTACCAACCTCCAGTCCTATGTTAGCATTTGATAAAAAGCCTCCAATTGGTATTCCTAATCCAAAAGACATGCCAAACTCGTTGATGGTTTCGTTATTTATTTCTAGACCGGTATTTTCAAAATGCACTCCAGCTCTATAAACAATTCTTTTCCAGTATTTTGAGAACGAATCATACTCTGGTAAATAAAATCCTCCGAAAGCGATGGTTGTACCATTTACAAATTTTGCATTTGAGATATCAAAAATTGGATTGGAAAATTCACTCGTATTTTGCAAAGTAATTTCTGTGCCAACAAACCATTTTTGCGGCGCCCCAATCCCTGCGCCAAATGAGATTCTCGATGGCATGGTCAGATCGGTTGTTTTTAAATTCTGACCTTCTAGATCGGAATCAATTGTATTAATGACAAATTCTTGCCCTGTGGATGCATTAAGGACAACGGTAGAAAAAGATCTTGTGTTGTTGGATGAAATGCCACTTTTAGGTGTATAGGTAAGCCCTGATTGAAGTTCCAATTTGTCTGTCAACATGGTTCTGTAACTCAACCCAAGGTTGAAATTTAGACCGCTTAAGTCTGATCGGTTATTTTCTCTTGATTGATATTGTATTAAGTCACCTTGTTCGTCATAAATTAAAGCGATGGAGCTGTTTTGGATATTTCCAAAATTATAATTGGCGTCCACACCTATACTCAACGATTCTGTAATCTTGTAACCCAAACCAATAAAGGCTTTATTGACGCCGCCTTCTCCCCTGTAGCGATTGGAAGTTTGCCCTGCTTCATTTGAAGATTCCAATTTGTACCCAACAGACGTGTATGGCAACAAACCAAATCCCAAACCAAATTTTCCAATCGGCAACGACACTCCAAAATAATCAAAGGTTGTTGTGCTTGCCTTATCGCTATTTGATTCACTTTTTAAATTCAAGCTGCTATAGCTTGCCCCTAAGGTAAATTTAACTGGTCTGCTTTCTCCATCAAAAGGAATACCTTTTACATTAGGCCCCACATAACTGGCAGGATTTCTCAAGTTCATGTGTATACTGTCCATGAAAATACTCAGGCCACCCATGCTTCTGTTTTCGACGGTGCCTTTAAATTTTAAGCTACCAATTCCGTAAAAAGAGTAAGGAGATGCTGTACCTTCTTGTGCATGAGACTGATATGCAAAAACAGCGATTAAAACTATAATAAGTTTTTTGATCATTAGTGTGAATTAGATTCTAAAATAAAGTTCAAACCTTCCAGAAGAAAATTTGAGTTGGCAAATATGCTATTTTTTAATTGTTTTGACAAGAAATCGGCGTCACCACCTGTTAAAATAACTGTTAAATCTGCATAATCCTTTTGATATGCATCGATAATTCCATCAATTTCTTTTAAAATTCCAAATACGATGCCAGAATGAATAGCACTAGTTGTTGTGTTTCCGATAATTTGATGTGGCATCTCAGTATCTAATAACGGTAAATTTGCTGTGAGCGTATTAATGGACTTATAGCGCATCCTGATTCCTGGGGAAATGGCACCGCCCAAATACTCGTTGTTAGATGTGATAAAATCGAATGTAATGCAAGTGCCCGCATCAATTATCAAAACATTCTTATTTGGATACTGTTTCACTGCCGCACTCACTAAAGCAATGCGATCAATACCAAGAGTTTGGGGAGTTTTGTACAAATTTATAAATGGAAGTTTACTATTCGGATTTAAAATCAAAACATCGGTTTGCGATTGTATCTCTTCTAATACAGAAGGATTTAAGCGACCTACTGAAGAAATGATTGTACGTTGGATTTCTTTGTGTTTTTTTAGAATTGCGTGAAAAGATTTTAGACTACTATTACTGTCAACAGCTTCTCTATCTATAAGCATACCTTGCTGAAAAACAGCAAACTTAACAAGGGAATTACCAACGTCTATGATAAGGTTCATGTGAAAAATAAAAGGTGTAAATTTACAAAAAGGAATTTTTATATAATTTAGTTTTGTGAATAATAAAAATGAATATATATTTGCATCCGCATTTGAGCGACTGGTACCTTAGCTCAGTTGGTAGAGCAAAGGACTGAAAATCCTTGTGTCCCTGGTTCGATTCCTGGAGGTACCACTTTAAAAACCCGATCATTATGATTGGGTTTTTTGGTTTTATATAGAAAACCGAAATATAGTTGCTATCAATCAAAATGCCAGCAAAAAATAGGAATTGCATCTGCAAAACTCATATTAAACCTGATTGGGAATTCAACTAAAAATGGCTATCCAACAAAAACCAATAATTATCAATCTCTATTAGTTATCCTTTAAATTTGTAATTAAATCATAGTTAAATGCTCGAAGCAGCTCAAAATAGTATTTATAAATTAAAGACTAACACCAATCTACTAACTTCTTTAATAGTATTCATATTCATTTTTACTGCCTGTAAGAATGAAAATAAAACAGTTGAGAAGCCAACAAAAGTTCAGGCGCCAGACAACATGGTTTGGGTAGAAGGTAAGACATTTTTACAAGGAGCAAAAGAAAGTGACAGCTATGCAATGCCTAGAGAAAAACCAGCACACCAAGTAACTGTTGATGGCTTTTTTATCGATGCCACAGAGGTCACAAACGAACATTTTAAAGCATTTGTTGACGCCACTGGGTATGTTACCGTTGCAGAACGCCCTATAGACTGGGAGGTAATGAAAAAAGAATTACCAGAGGGCACCCCAAAACCCCAAGATTCCGTTTTACAACCAGGTAGTTTAATTTTTAATAAAAATGTTAATGCCATTGCTGATATGCACAATTATGGACAATGGTGGACTTGGAAAATCGGTGCCAATTGG
The DNA here is from genome assembly GCA_041751535.1 of Aquaticitalea sp. Taxonomy (GTDB): domain Bacteria; phylum Bacteroidota; class Bacteroidia; order Flavobacteriales; family Flavobacteriaceae; genus JBPOFM01. The sequence goes on along the minus strand of JBGSXJ010000083.1, from coordinate 1,405 downwards.
AAACACCCTCAAGGTCCTGAATCCACTATTGATGGACAAGACAATTATCCTGTGGTACATGTGGCTTATGAAGATGCATTAGCGTATTGTAATTGGGCTAATAGAAGATTACCAACAGAAGCAGAATGGGAAGCAGCAGCGCAAGGCAATAACGAAGATGCCATTTTTACTTGGGGAAACAACCCTGAATCATTAAATAAAATGGCAAATACTTGGCAAGGGACTTTTCCAACCTTGAACAAACCAGTGGATGGATTTGAGTACCTTGCACCAGTAAAATCCTATGAACCCAACTCTATAGGCATTTACGATATGTCAGGTAACGTTTGGGAAATGACGAGCGATTATTTTAATATAAATTACTACCAATCTTTAAAAGACAGCAGCAAACCAACAAATCCTAAAGGAGCAACGAAGGCCTATAACCCAGATAATCCTTACATACAAGAACGTATAATTAAAGGTGGGTCATTTTTATGCAATGCTTCTTATTGTGCAAGTTATAGAATTTCGGCCAAAATGGGAATGAGTCCAGACAGTGGATCAGACCACACAGGATTTAGGACCGTTGCAACTATAGAAATGCTTTCTAAAGAGCAATAGCTAAATTAAAAACTTTTAATATATCATTAGTCGTTTTCCCTAATCAACTGTATTGCCTTTTCTGCAAAACGTTCACCCATAATTCTATATCCTTCTTCAGACATATGCAAATTGTTTATGATATCTTTGCCATTCTTATCCTTTCCATCATTGAGGTCGTCTGTATTTATCCAACCAAATCTGGGATTAGATTCTCCAACTTTCATCTGAATATCCCTAACCATAGTCCAATGTGGCCATTTTTGGGAGATCAATATAAACCAGATTCAAAAACGGGAGATGTAGCAGAACATGTTCTTTTCAAAAATAATTTATTTCTGCATCGGAATAATTGGCTTGAGAACGTCGGAATAGTGGATAGTTCCCCAGTATTTGGTGATCCAAAGTTTGCATTCGCTGGCGGCCTAAAGGCCATCGATTACCTGCCAAGTAATTTGGTGCTCATAAAAAACAAGGGACTCATCATTGAATTATTACCAAATGATAAAACTGGATTAATCCAGTCGCTAAATCTAAAAGAAGACATTCTTGGAAATCCAATTAACGATGTTCCCAGCATTGGAGCCATCGATCCTAGAGAATAAAATAATTGAAGGCCAAATGTATTTGATTTGAATACAGATAATTTAAAAGCGAAATGTTTTCATTCTTTTGACTCCAATTTAGAAACCCAATATTTCTGTTTGGATTATTTGTTTTTTAGTATCGTACCCAGCTAGAAATTGTATAAACTTAAAAAGACCCAACATTACATTGGGTCTTACAATTTTAACAAAGATTTATCTCTTTATTTCTTCGCCAT
>JBGSXJ010000082.1:0-11705 GCA_041751535.1 Aquaticitalea sp. | reverse complement strand
GTGTAATTTAATTCCCTTGACCAGTTTTCGAGTTCCAAAAGAATTTTGGAGGCGATTCTTTTACCGCGACGTTCTGGCAATACAAACATGCGCTTGACTTCCATACGATTTGCGTCTAAAGGTTTGATAGCGCCGCAACCTGCAGGAATTCCATTTTCAAATGCAACCAAACAGTGTTGGATATTGACAATCGCGTTAAATTGGTTGTAAAAATCATGCTCCTCGCCATCCCTGACTTTTAGATCAGCATCAAGAAGCTTTACGAGATTAATAAAATCCACATCCGAAGAATTGGTGCGTTTTATGGTAATCATTATTAGTTAATCAAATTATAGATAATTTCTTTGGTTGGTAAAATGGCCTTGGTATGCTCAATACTTGGCCCAGCAACCCAAACGGTTTTATAGGTTGCTTCTTTTGCCGCTTTTTCCGTTGCTCGCATACCGATACCAAATCGGATCATTTTGACCCATTTTTTGAGCTTTTTGTTTTTATTCAACACCGATTCCAACCAGGATTCCTTGGTGCCAATTTTCTGCACATACGGCGTATTGATCACTGTACAGGGTGTGCCCGAAATTCGTTGCGTCATCACAATATCCTCGGCGCCATAATCAACACAGGCTTGTTTATATTCGTTGGTCACGCCAGCTTCCTCCGAAGCAATAAACGGACTACCAACAGAAACACCATCAGCTCCGTAGCTCAACATTTTATCAATATCCGATTTTCTGCCTACGCCACCTGCAGAAATAACAGGAATTGAGCACTTCTCCTTTAATAAACGGATCAAGTCTTCTGGAGAAAAATCCCCGCGATGTCCACCAGCTTCATTGTTGACTGCAATGAGTGCATCTGCGCCCAACGTTTCCACTTTTTTGGCAAAATTTAAATCCGTGACATCACAAAACACCTTAATCCCAACTTTATGTGCCTGATTGATAGTTTCTTCAGGGCTTCCCAGAGAGGTAATTATAAAATCGCAACCCTCTTCGCAAAGCACTCTTAATTGTTCTTTGTATTTGAGATTTGATTTATTTACTATGAGATTAAATCCAAACGAACCACCTTCAACTTTTGCGGCCTTTAGTTCGTTGATGGCGACTTTCAATTCAGGCAAGGTTCTGTAATTCAATGCTGGAATGCATCCAGCAATTCCACCTTTCATGGCTTCAATGACCATAGCGGTATTGGACACTAAAAACATAGGTGCCTGAATAATGGGATGTTTGATGTTGAGGAGTTGGGTGAGTTTGGTTTGCATAGTTGTGTCCCACGAACACGGGAATATTAATTAGTTAAACAAAATGTTGATGACAAATATACTAATTATGAATGCATCCCATTTAATAAAAAAGACCTACATGTTTTTAAAACTTTGTAGGTCTTCATCGTAAACAGAGAATTTAGTCTTAATTGAAATCAAATCTGATACCAAGTGATAAATTATTCACATCAACCGGACTATGTCTAAATAATGGATTCATGTCATATTTTCCATAGAGGCTTATATCCCCGTAACCGATATAGGCACTCGGACCAAACGTGAAGGTGTTGACATTGAAATCATCCCTTTCTGTAACCCATATTTTTTTGCCATCTTCGTCATATCTTATTCTATGTTCCGTATATAATCTGACGCCAAAATATCCGCCAATCCCAGCCCTAAAACTGGTTTGTGAACGCAGATAATATTGTTTTGTATTCTTATCAAACTGTGGTTTTGACAAATCTATTTCCAAATGGAACGGTATGGCCATATATAGCACGCCAAGACGAGCTTGCTTGATGTCAAAACCGGCATCTTGAACATAGGTTTCCCGTCCTTCCTTTATAAATATATCATTATCGGACTCAGGGGCAAATGCGCTGCTCATGAAAGAAAAACCAACCTTCACATTCCAAAGAGGGCTTTCATCCTTGAGCCTATATTTGAAAGAAAATCCAAATTCCCCAGAACCTAAAGGATTGGTTTTAAACCCTTCTCCATAATAGGCATCTTCATTATTTACCAATGCACTCATTCCCAATGCAAGCACAAATTGGGAGGTAAATCTTTTTTCCCTTTTTAATCCTGTAAGGGTATCATTCATCATGTTTTCAGCGCTTAAATCCGGGAAAAAAGAGTTCCCTCTTCTAGTGGTTTCCGTCCGTGTTTCAAGGTTATTATTGACCTTGTCCTGAATCAATTGTTGCATTTTTTTCTCTTCTTCAGCGACCGCAAGATTGATTCTTTCAGAATGATAAACCGCAAGTTTCTTTTTTTCTGCATCGGCTTCTTCTGACGTTAAGGCCCCCTTTGACTGGTTGTCATCAATTTTTTTCAGTTCTTTCTTCATAATGGCTTTTTCAGATGTCATGATGGAGTCGATTCTTTGGGCGATTTTGACAGTTCGGTTTTCAAACGTCTTATTTTGCGCCAAAATGGTTTGGGTAAGGCATAGGACAATCCCTATGATAACGAAGTGTTTCATTTTAATTAGGTTTTAATAAAAGTTAGTGAATTGTTACTCGTAATTTCGTTGCGCGACAGACTCTTTAACATTTTTAATATGTTTGCTTGCCTTCTTGAATATATTCTTGGTTTTTTCTTCAAATAACTGCCCTTCGAGTTTCGTCAAAAGCATATCAGACTGAATATATGGTTCTGTAATTGGTTGTTCTGTTCTTTTTAAGATAATGGTGTCATCTTGCTCCATACTGGCCAACAAATCCTCTGGAGTGACATACCGATAAACCCCTTCATCTATATCTGCTAGCTGACCATCTTGCCTTTTTTGATGAGATTCTGGTAACTTTTGCAATGTGTTTTCAAACGATTGGTCAATTAAAGTGTTCGACATCTCTCCCATTTTTATCTGGACTATTTTATCTTTTCGATCTGATGCTAACATATCTTTTCTTTCATAGGCTTTAATGGCCGATGATGTTTCAGCTTTTTGGGGACTTTCTGCAATCTGTAGTGAACTATCACCTTCTACGGATGGCAACGAATTCTTTTTTTCAGTAGCAAATTGGGGCTGGGATAATGGCGCAAGGTCATCCTTAACTAAATTAGTTCCAATAAAAAACAATCCAACAACAAGCACAGCAGCTGCCGGCCACCAAATTTTTGAAATGGTTTTCTTTTTTCGTTTAGAGCCTTCCAGCATACCCTTAAGTTTTTCACGCCCTTGAGATGAAGGTGTGACCTCCAGTCCTTTCAGCGAAGCCTTAAGGAAATCTTGAAAATTATCTTGTTCCATTACCTTCTGATTTTAATTGTAAGAGTTGACTTTGCAATAATTTTCGCGCATGCGCCAACTGTGATTTGGAGGTGCCAATACTTATGCCCAGCAACTCTGCAATTTCATAATGTTTATAACCTTCTATGACGTAAAGGTTAAAAACGGTCTTGCAACCCATTGGCAAGTTATCCACCAGTCTTTGCAGGTCTTCCACATGACCTTCTAACACATCCGATGGATTGTAAAAAAAATGCTGATCTTCAATCTCAACGACGTTAAATTTGTTTTTTTGGACTCTTAAATAAGAGATACTTTCCCTAACCATAATGGTCCTCAACCAACCCTCAAAACTACCATAAGGCTCATAGGATTGAATGTTTAGGAATGCTTTATAAAAAGCACCAATCATAACGTCTTCGGCGAATTGTAAATCTTTGATGTAATGTCTGCAGACGCCCAACATTTTTGAGGCATACCTATCGTATAAAGCCAATTGCGCTTGTTGATTGGAAACTTTTGCCAATCTGATGAGCTCATCAACTTTTAAAGTCATAGGTACTATTTTTGCCATTGTATATGCTTCTATTTATAAAAACGCTTTAAAGTAATAAAAGGTTGGATGACATCATTATTTTTATTTCAATAGGTCATAAAAAAAGTGCAATCTTCCAATTTAAGAACAGATTGCGCTTTTATAAGATATGAACAAGCTATTGTCGCGTATATGTAGTAATGGCATTAATGGTTGTTGCAAAAATGAGTCCTTGTTGGGACACATCTTGAGTGGTTTCGATTCCTAATTTTAAAGTGGTATCAGTCAATTCCAAAATCGTTGCGATCGCTATTTGACCCTGACTTTCAATAGTTAAAACATTGCCTGAACGTTCCCAAGTGCCATCGCCCAACAAATCTACATTTTCCATTGTGTCCGTTTGGGTTTGACCTAAAACTGTCATAGTGTACTCAAGATTATAGGATCCATCTGAAATTACTTCATTCGGATTTTCGCTAAAAGTCAATGTGTAATCCACATCATAGCCTTCACCCACCAAATTGGCAACTATATCTTGTCCAAGATATTCTGTAACTGCAGTTCCCGTAAAATCTACATCCTGCCCAATCCAAACACCCAACAAATCTCCAGAAACATCTGGAGGAGTACCTCCATCATCATTGGAGCACGATGCAAACAGCAGTAGCAGAGCAACACATAAATAGTTTAATTTTTTCATGAAAAATCGGTTTAAATTTGAGTTTGTATTTAAAAAATCCTTTAAAAATAATTTAATATCCTTACAAACCAAAACTCTGCAAATAAAAAAACGCAACCTCTCGATTGTCATCGAGACTGGTTGCGCTTCTTTGTGATAATATAGCTCTAGTTATGAGAGTACTTCTTGTTTTTTAACTGCAAGAGCATATATTACCAATCCGAAACCGATTTTATTGATAGCATCCGCGATGTTGTAAACAATATCCACACTACCAGAACCAAGAATGCTTGTATACCAACCATCAGTTCCCAGCATATAACCAAGAGGGTAGATAGCCCATCCAACGAGTACAAACCAACACAATATTTTGTGTGCTTCCAAAATCTCGCCACCAGCAGCAATAGCCAGTTTTTTTGCTTTACCTAACCAAATATCATAGACTATGATGAAATAGGCGATCCCTGATATTGCTCCCCATAATGCTGCTTGGTTTGGAAATACCGCCTCACCAAAATACCCAGTGACTAACATGACCACAGATAAGAAAATCAAGCGCCACATTAAGTTGGTTTTAGCACCTGCCACTTTAAGGATTAAGTAAAATTCAACACACATTAAAGGCACGGTCAAAATCCAATCTACATACCTGAAAAATGTAGGTGATTCTAAATTGTTGAACCAATAATCTCTCATGTAGAAATAATGGACGGCTGCAATAAATGTAATTAATCCAGAAACTAATACCGACGTTCGCCATTTTTTGTCAAACTGGCTTAGTGATAAAAAGAAAAAGACTGAAGCGGCCATCATAGCCATACAGCCAACAAAATAGGTAAATCCCACATAATCGGATGGATCTAACTTTGATGTCAATTCAAGAGAAAATAATAAGGTTTTCATAATGGTTTGTTGTTAGTTATTAATACTTTTGTTTAATCAAATCTACAAAAGATTAAACAATATAAATTAAATTTTAACAAAAGATTTGGTAAGTATTTGTAAATTATTAAATTTTATATGAAGGAAATTTATAATATCGCAATTATCATGAGTTTTGTGGGCTTATGGATCACCTCCATAGTACCAAAGGAATTTGAAGAAATCTTTGGGTTTATGTTGATTTTCTCCTTTGGTATTCTACACGGCTCCAATGATCTTTTCTTAATAAAAAATATTGTTGACAAGAAGGATACCTATCCGTTTTTAAAAGTGCTAGCTGTTTATGTGCTTACAGTAGTTGCGGCCATCATTGTTTTCTATTTTATTCCACTGTTAGCGTTTAGTCTTTTTATGATATTCAGTGCGTTTCATTTTGGGGAACAACATTGGGAGACTAAATTATTAGATAAAGACCATTGGAGCCTTAAGGCTTTTTATTTGGTATATGGGCTTTTCGTTTTGATGCTATTATTCGCTTTTAATAAACAGGAAGTTGTAGATGTTATTCAGTCGATAACGCAATATCAAATTAATCAGGCGCATATTAATTATGCCTTTGTAACAACATGTGTAGGATTGCTGTTTCTGTCCTTATATGAATTCTTTAGTTCCAAAACCCTTCAATCAATGGTGATCATGGAATTGTTTTATTTGATCATTTTTGCAGCAATATTTAAGGCTTCCACTTTAATATGGGGTTTTACAATCTATTTTATTCTCTGGCATAGTATACCGTCGTTATTTGAACAAATCACTTTTATTTACGGAAGTTTCAATAAAAGAAACCTATTTAATTATGTTAAAAATGCATTACCATATTGGGTGATATCAATAATAGGACTGGTAGTGGTTTTCTTTATTTTTAAAGAAGAAAGATTATTGTATGCTTTGTTGTTTTCCTTTATAGCAGCAGTGACATTTCCCCATTCTTTAGTCATCAACAAAATGTTTAAACATAAAAAAAACGCAACCTTCCAATAGGGAATGATTGCGTTTTTGCTTTATAGGATTTCTGCCTTTGGCAGTAATTTATTATTTCACTTCTTCGAAGTCTACGTCTTCAACGTCACTGCCTTCATTAGGCTGTCCGTTTTGGGAAGCGTTACCCGCATCAGGTCCTGGCTGTTCGCCACCACCTTGGGCTTCAGCCTGCGCCTTGTACATTTCTTCACTGGCTACTTTCCAAGCTTCGTTGATTTTCTCCAATGCTGGATCAATCAGTGCCAAGTCTTTAGTTTCGAATGCCGTTTTCAGTTCTTCAAGAGCCTCTTCGATTGGTTTCTTTTTATCATCCGATAATTTATCACCAAACTCTTTTAGCTGACTTTCTGTTTGGAAAATCATGGCATCAGCAGCATTCAACTTTTCTGCTTTTTCTTTTGCTATTTTGTCCGATTCGGCATTTGCTTCCGCATCAGCTTTCATCTTTTTGATTTCCTCTTCTGTCAATCCTGAAGATGCTTCGATACGGATATCCTGTGTTTTCCCTGTGGCTTTGTCACCAGCAGTTACATGGATGATTCCGTTGGCATCAATATCAAAAGTTACTTCAATTTGTGGTGTACCACGTCTTGCCGGTGGAATACCATCCAAGTGGAAACGTCCAATGGTTTTGTTATCGGCAGCCATAGCTCGTTCACCTTGTAATACGTGGATTTCCACGGAAGGCTGATTGTCAGCTGCTGTTGAGAACACTTGACTTTTCTTTGTAGGTATAGTGGTATTCGCTTCAATCAATTTTGTCATAACATTACCCATGGTTTCGATTCCTAAAGATAGTGGTGTAACATCTAGAAGTAATACATCTTTGACATCACCTGTCAATACACCTCCTTGAATACCTGCTCCTACGGCTACAACCTCATCTGGGTTAACACCTTTGCTTGGTTTTTTTCCAAAGAACTTCTCAACAGCTTCTTGTACTGCAGGAATACGTGTAGAACCACCAACCAATATAATTTCGTCGATATCACTTTTTGACAATCCCGCTGCTTTTAAGGCTGTCTGACAAGGCTCAATCGTACGCTTTACCAAATCATCGATCAATTGCTCAAATTTTGCTTTTGTCAAGGTACGCACTAAGTGTTTTGGTCCGCTTGCAGTGGCCGTTACATATGGCAAGTTAATTTCTGTTTGTCCTGAAGACGATAATTCTATTTTTGCTTTTTCAGCGGCTTCTTTCAAACGTTGAAGCGCCATTGGATCTTTACGCAAGTCAATGCTTTCTTCTTTATTGAATTCATCTGCCAACCAATCAATGATTTTCTGATCGACATCATCACCACCTAAATGCGTATCTCCATCGGTTGCTAACACTTCAAAAACGCCATCACCTAATTCTAGGATAGAGACATCATGCGTTCCACCACCAAAATCAAAAACAACGATTTTTTGGTCGATTCCTTTTTTGTCCAATCCGTAGGCCAATGCTGCTGCTGTTGGTTCGTTGATGATACGACGAACTTTCAAACCTGCAATTTCACCAGCTTCTTTGGTGGCTTGCCGTTGGGAGTCATTAAAATATGCCGGAACAGTAATAACTGCTTCCGTGACCGTAGTTCCCAAATAATCTTCGGCCGTTTTCTTCATTTTTTGAAGAATCATTGCCGATAATTCCTGTGGTGTGTAAAGACGACCATCAATATCTACTCTTGGTGTATCGTTGTCACCTTTTACTACTTTATAAGGTACGCGTTCTGCTTCTTTTTTAGATTCAGAATATTTGTTTCCCATAAAACGTTTAATCGAATAAACCGTTTTTGTAGGGTTTGTTACTGCCTGACGCTTTGCAGGATCACCAACTTTAATTTCGCCTCCGTCAACGAAAGCGATTACAGATGGTGTGGTTCTTTTTCCTTCTGCATTAGGAATTACAACTGGCTCATTACCTTCCATTACTGAAACGCAAGAGTTGGTTGTTCCTAAATCGATTCCAATTATTTTACTCATAATGTATGTTTTATTGTTGACTATTATTTTTTTGTTTCCCTTTACCTATGTCAATCATTATGCCATGACAGAAAATATGACATGATGACAGATTCAGATTGAAATAGGATGAAAAGGTTAATTATTCCATAATATGGAAACTGTTTTAACTGAAACTTGTAACTTTAGTTGATTAAATTTAAAATAAATCAAATATGAAAAAATTACTAAATTTTGCTTGCATAGTATTCTTACTTACAGCCTGTGAAGGCGATCCAGGACCTCCAGGACCTCCGGGATTTGATGGAGTTAATTTTGTTGGGCAATCATTTGAGAGAACTATTAGTTTTACACCTCAAAACAACTATCAGGAATTTATTGTAATTCCAAGCAACATCGAACTTTTAGACACAGATATGGTTCTGGTATATATCCTTTGGGAACAGGATCCTGTTACGGGAAATGATGTTTGGAGGTTAACTCCTCAAACTGTTTATACGGACAATGGACAAGAATTTCAATATAATAATGATTATTCTTTTGATGAAGTCCGATTGTTTATAGACGCACCCGTCGACTTTGATTTCAGTACCTTATCACCAGCCGCAACTTTAAATCAAACATTTAGGATTGTCATTTTACCAGTTGATTTTGTAAGTAGTAATAATCTGGACGTTACAAATTATAATAACGTAATGAATTATGTCCAAGAGAATTGAAAGATTAGAGATTAATTAAAACATTTTAAAGCCTGGAATTTATTCAGGCTTTTTTAGATATATGTCAGTCTATCGGGCAGAGATTAAATATGAATTAGATTCTTTCTTTTTTCCCTACCTCTTTAATCCATTTTATAGTATCTTGTAGTATGATGTCCAGAATTTCAAACACAGCTTCATAAGAAGAAATCGAGCTTGAAATGGGTGCAAAATTTATTTTTGGGGATTTGTATCATCCCATGCAAGTTATCAATGGCTTAAAGGAAACATCGGTTTGCCTAGTAACTTTAGATGACGTTGATCAACTTCAATTTGGAATATGGGGCATCCTTCCGAATGGCTACACCTTAATTGTCGCCAATCCTTTGGAATTAGTGCTAATGCAGAAAGTGATATAATCGCTTAACAGTTCTTTACGTTGAATCCTCATGGATTTTAGAAGAGCAGATACATCAGATTATTTGTTTTGGTCAATTTAAAAAGGCAAAAAATGGATCCACTTTAAAAAAAACACGGTTATTACCGTGAATCCCACACTATATAGTACTGCCGCTTGCCAATAGGCTAATCGTGTAGGCCAATGCTTCCATAGTTTAGTACCATGTCCTTTTTTGCCATAATCTCGAGTCAGTTTCCAAAAAAGAAAAATGCATGTTAAGAAAATCAATATAACGACTATAAATATCCATATTTTTTCCATCTCTATTACTTTTAATTTTGTTGTTAATCGTTACTAATGCCTTTGAAATTGAATTGAGAACAGTACATTTGTTTCAATTTTAAAGTAGTTCAAGATATAAATAATATTCGACAAATATCCTGTATTTCGGCTTGGTCAATGATAACATTCCTATAAGACTTAAATAGCTTTCTATTTATTTGATAGAATGCAGGTGCTTCTTCAGTTCGCGTTTTCATCCCTCATCCCCATCAACCCCCTTCCGTATCTTCTCGTTTAAAAACCCAAATACCACATTGATAAATACAATAATAAGTGTCGCCGCCAACAATTCATAATACAATTTCAGGGCCGACAGACATCCAAGTCCAGCACTGCACCAAATGGCTGCCGCTGTAGCCAAGCCCTCAATATGTTTCTTGTTTTGTACAATCACGCCTGCACCCAAAAAACCGACACCGACAATCACCTGACTGATGATCCTGGTAATATCTACGTTATCGACGTCGATATAGGTATAAGAAATATTGATGAATATAGCGGCGCCAACCGCTACCAAGGCATTGGTTTTTAGACCTGCGTTTTTATTCTTCATCTGTCTTTCAATTCCTATACAAACGCCAGCCACCATTGCCAAACAAACAGTGAGTATAAAATCCCAAGTATCCAGATTTGCCATCGAAATTATAACCATGTCACAAAAATTTAATTCAAGATAAAATCATTTAAGAAAGATGTTTTAAAAATGGTAATTAGGTGTATCACATGAAATACTTTTTCCTATTGAAACACATGAATATAAGAAAACTATCCTGCAAATAATAAATAAGGTCTATTATTCGCTATATAGACTTTAATCTACTGTTTTTTATTGACCAACAGTCCTTTAACATAACTACCACAAAACTCATCGCCCTCATAGGCTTCAGAAAGGGTTCGGTCGAGCGTTTCGGCTACGTCTTTAAGATTTAGGGTGTTGGCATAGAGATGCGCAGTCTCATACGCAGAGATCTGGAAATGTTGAATAGCCTGTAATTTTGATACAATACCCACATCGAGCAGTAAACCCTTTGAAAAATGATCAAATAGCCAATTGACATCTTCCAGTAGGGCACGGATGATATTCCCGTCTTTAATATATATATTGATATTGAGATACACACCAATTTCTTCCAGTCTTGTCTTTTGATCGGAAGCCTCTTCGATATAATTGGAAATAATGTCTTTCAATCGAGGTTCATATACATGTTCGCGCATATGTGGAAGGGCTTTAAGTATGAGCGATTCTGAACTGTATAAAATCTGTAACTGTCTTTCGAAAAGATCCAGCATCAATTTTTTCTTTGGCATTTGGATACGTTTAAAATTAAAAAATATTTAGTTAGGTTAAACTTTAAATATAAGCTTTGCTACTAAATCGAATGAATCCAATCCTAAAAAAAATTGCTTCAAATGCTATCTAATTTAAGTGTCTCAATGAATCATGCCGTTAAAAATATCATTTTGCACATATAAATCCTCTCATCTATTTTCAACAAATAAGACGCAACTCCATAACAAACATCTCAACAACAAATAACTACACAACAAACAACTCAACAACACACAACATAACAACAAACCCAAACTACCAACTGTTAAGCTCCTTATAATTGTCATTCATTAATTGAAAATTGAAAATCGATATCTGTATCTTTGCCCAACTAAATCGATGCAGTAAATGGAGTGTATTTCAGTTTTTGATATGTTGAAGATCGGTGTCGGACCGTCAAGTTCGCATACATTAGGGCCATGGCGTGCTGCCGAACGTTGGATCAAGGAACTTAAAACTTCTGGAAAATTTGAAAGCGTAGAACACATAACAGTTGACTTGTATGGATCATTGTCGTTAACTGGCAAAGGACATGCTACAGATTATGCTGTCATGCTTGGATTAAGTGGTGCGAATCCAGAAACCATTCCGACGGAAAACATCGATATTATCATTGCTTCCATAAAA